>DATGHT010000300.1:0-9658 GCA_035307865.1 Candidatus Eremiobacteraceae bacterium
TTCATATGAGGGGATATCGGCATAGGTTGCGCGGGACCCCGCTTCCCGAGCCGCAGGACGAGCTTAACGGAAGCATGAGGGCTGCCGATGGGAAAATCATCCAGAAAGTTTCCGTGACCACGAAGGCGACGAGCGTCCCTATGCCGGTTCGAGCCGCCATCGGCGTGATGGCTTACAATGAAGAGCGCAACATCAACGCGCTCTTGGATAGCATTTTGGCGCAGACCGGCAGCGAGCGCATCGCGCGGGTCGTCGTGGTGGCCAGCGGCTGCACCGACCGCACCGCCGAACTCGTGTCCGCATACTGCCGGCGCGATCCGCGTGTGGAGCTCGTCGAGGAACCGGACCGGGCCGGCAAAACTGCCGCAGTCAACAAGTTCTTGCTGTCCGCGACCGAAGAAATCCTCATCATCTCGAGCGCCGACCTGATCATAGAACCGCACACGATCGATTCTCTGCTGAAACCGTTCGAGGATCCCGAGGTCGGCATGGCGGGCGCACATGCGCTGCCGCTGGATGGCACGAAGAGCTTCTTCGGCTTTGCTTCAAACATGATGTGGTCGCTGCACCATGCCATCTCGCTGCGCGATCCAAAAATGGGCGAACTGATCGCATTTCGCAACGTCTTCCGGCGCTTGAATCCGGGAGCGATCTGCGACGAGCTGTCCGTGCACCAGTTGATGCGTTCGGCCGGCTACAAGATCGTCTACGTGCCGGAGGCGATCGTCCACAACAAAGGTCCGGAAACGCTCGCCGACTTCGTCTCGCAGCGCATGCACTGCATCGTCGGCAATCTGGCCGTCATGCACGAGCACAACGTTCCCGTGTCAACGATGCGGATCGGTCCGGTGCTCAAAGCCGCCTTGCCCTACGCAGCCCGGCACTGGACGCGCGTGGACTGGATCATCGGTACCGCAGCGCTCGAGCTTTATTGCAGGCTCAAGGCCAGACTGACGTATCGCTCGCGCAAGACGCAACGGCAGTTGCAAGTGTGGGATCCGGTCGCAAGCACGAAAACGCTGCGCTCCGAGCAGACCCCGCACGAAGTACTGCGCTAAGCGCTTAGAACAGCGCCGCCTCGCGCAGCGCTTCGCCAAAAACTTTGGGCGCTTTGCGCGAGAACGACGGGTCGCCGGCATCCGGCAGCTGCCTTCGTAGTTCCCATAGCTCGTCGCGCAACGCGGCGGCTTTCTCGAACTCGAGGCGGCCGGCTGCCTCTTTCATCTCTTTCTCGAGTTTCGCGCACGTCGCGAGCAGCACGTCGCGCGGAACATCTTTGAGCTGGCGCCCGCCCGAGCGATGATGCTCTTCGGAGCTGCCGCGCGCTTCTGCTAGAATATCGCGCACCGACTTGCGGATGCTCTGCGGATCGATGTGGTGCTCGGCGTTGTACGCGAGCTGCCGGGTGCGGCGCCGGTCGGTCTCGCTGATCGCGCGCTCCATCGATTGCGTGATGTTGTCGGCGTACATCAAGACCATGCCGCTGACGTGGCGGGCCGCTCGTCCGATGGTCTGGATGAGCGACGTCTCCGAACGCAGATAGCCCTCTTTGTCCGCGTCCAGGATCGCCACCAACGACACCTCCGGCAGATCCAGCCCCTCGCGCAATAAGTTGATGCCCACCAGGCAATCGAACTCACCCAGCCGCAAATCGCGCAGGATGGCGATGCGCTCGAGCGTTTCGATCTCCGAGTGGAGATATTTCGCGCGCACGTCCATCTCCAAGAGATAGTCGGTGAGGTCTTCCGCCATCTTCTTGGTGAGCGTCGTGACCAAGACGCGCTCGCCCGCTTGCGCGCGCTTGCGGATCTCCTCCATCAGGTCGTCGACTTGGCCTTTGGTGGGGCGCACCACCACTTGCGGATCGACCAGGCCGGTCGGACGGATGATCTGCTCGACGAGCTGGGCGCAATGCTTGCGTTCGTATTGGCCGGGCGTCGCCGAAACGTAGACGATCTGATTGACGTGCTTGTCGAACTCCTCAAACGTCAACGGACGGTTGTCGACGGCCGAGGGCAGACGGAAGCCGTATTCGACCAAGACCTCTTTGCGCGAGCGATCGCCGTAGTACATGCCGTGCACTTGGGGCAGCGTCACGTGGGACTCGTCGACGAACACCATCCAGTCGTCCGGGAAGAAATCCAACAAGCAGAACGGCGTCTGGCCGGGTGCACGACCGGTGAGATGGCGCGAATAATTCTCAATACCGTTACAGTAACCGAATTCGCGCAGCATCTCCAGATCGTTGCGCGTGCGCATCTCCAAGCGTTGCGCTTCCAGCAATTTCCCCTGCGACTTGAAATAGGCCAGCCGCTCTTCCAGCTCGGCTTCGATGCTGGCGACCGCGCGCAACAGCTTCTCTTCCGGCGTGATGAAATGTTTGGCGGGGAAGATCGTGATCTCGTCCAGATCCTCGACCAGCTCCCCCGTGACCTGATTCACGCGGGTGATGTGCTCGAGCTGGTCTCCGAAAAAATCCAAGCGCGTGATGATCTCGTCGTCGACCGCGACGTACTCCAGCACGTCGCCGCGCACGCGGAAGGTGCCGCGCACCAGGCCGATGTCATTGCGCGTGTACTGCATGTCCACGAGTTTGCGCAGCAGGCGATCGCGATCGTGTTCTTCGCCCGCGCGCAGCTTGAGCGACATCTCCATGTAGTCCGAGGGCGAGCCCAAGCCGAAGATGCACGACACCGACGCGACGATGATCGTATCGCGCCGGGTGAGCAGCGACTGCGTGGCGGAGTGGCGCAGGCGCTCGATCTCGTCGTTGATCGAGGAATCCTTTTCGATGTAGGTGTCGGTGGACGCGATATACGCTTCCGGCTGATAATAGTCGAAGTACGAGACGAAATATTCAACCGCGTTGTTCGGGAAGAACTCTTTGAACTCGCTGCACAGCTGCGCCGCCAGGGTCTTATTGTGGCACAGCACGAGGGTCGGTTTTTGGACCTGCTCAACGGTCCAGGCCATGGTGGCGGTTTTGCCGCTGCCGGTGACGCCCAGCAGCGTCTGCGCCCGGTCGCCGCGCGAAATACCCTCCGCGAGGCGTGCGATGGCCTGCGGCTGGTCGCCGGATGGGCGAAACGGTGAGACGACTTGGAATTTTGGCATAGGAAGCAGGTCTTGCTCTCAAGGACTGCCTGCGATAGTTCGGAGAACGGGAGCCTAGGCCTGCGAAATTGCGCTCGCTGGCCGGCTTACTACGGGAGACCGCTGTTATGGCCACGGCAAAACCGGTCCTCTTCGCAGGCAATTCCAATCGCGCGCTTGCCGAAGAGATTGCTCGCTACATGGGCACTCATGTCGGCAACGCGCTCGTGACGACGTTCGCGAACGAAGAATGCCGCGTGGAAATCCGGGAGAACGTTCGCGGCGCCGACGTCTTCGTCGTACAATCCATCTGCAAGCCGCCGGACAACCGCAAATCCGTCAACGATTCGTTGATGGAGATGCTGCTCATGATCGACGCGCTGCGGCGCGCATCGGCCTATCGCATCACGGCGGTCATTCCATACTATGGCTACGCGAAGCAAGACAAGAAAACCAAAGGCCGCGAGCCGATCTCGGCCAAGCTGGTCGCAAATCTGTTGACGACCGCGGGCGTGCAACGCGTGCTGACGGTGGATCTCCACGCAGCCCAGATCCAAGGTTTCTTCGACGAGCCGGTGGACAATCTCACCGCCAGTTTCATCCTGGCGCAGTATCTCATCAATAAGAAGAAGCTGCGCGGCCCGAGCTGCGTGGTCGTCTCCCCCGACGCGGGGGGCGTCGCCCGGGCGGAAACGTTCGCCAGAAAGCTGCAAACGTCGGTTGCGATCGTCTTCAAGCGCAGGCCGCGCCCCGACGTCAACGAAGTGAGCGAGGTCGTGGGCGATCTCGACGGCAAGACGGCCGTCATCATCGACGACATGATCTCCACCGGTGGCACGCTCGTGAAAGCCGCCGAAGCACTGCTCGAACGCGGTGCCACGTCCATCATCACTTGCGCGACGCACGGCATTTTCGCAGCCGGCGCAGCACAAAAGTTGATCGAGTCGGCGATCAGCGAGGTCGTCGTCACCAACACCATTCCGGTGCCCGACGAGATTTGCGGCGACAAGATCAAGGTGTTGTCGGTTGCGAGGCTCTTGGCCGATTCGATCAAGCGCATCTCGGTGAATCGCTCGGTGTCGGAGATCTACGAACAGCAAGAAGCAGAGCTCGCACAGTCGCAGTCAGGCGCCGAGGGCCCGTTGTTCTCATCCCTCGATGAAGACGCCGAGAAAAAAGATGACGGCGATGAAAAAAAAACGGATGAACCCGAGCTCGGCTCGCACTTTCAGCCGGCGGCCACATAGGGAAACATAATGGAACAAAGCACGGTAAAAGCAAAACCCAGAGAAAACAGCGGCACGCGCGGCGCCAAAGAACTGCGCCGTGAGGGCGTCATTCCGGGCGTGGTGTATGGGCGCGATTTCGGCGCCCCACTACCCGTGTCGATCGATGCCCGCGAGCTGCGTGTCGCGCTGCACGGACACGGATCGAGCACGGTGCTCAATCTGGACATCGAAGGCCGTGGTACGACGCCGGTCATCGTGCAAGAGCGTCAACACGACGTGGTGACAAAACGGCTCATTCACGTCGACTTGCACGCCATCAGTTTGGATGAAGTCGTGGAGGCACGCGTTCCGCTCGTACTCGTGGGCGCGTCGCCCGGCGTCAAAGAGGGCGGCATTCTGGATTTCGTGCTGCGTGAAGTTGCGATCAAAGCGCTGCCGACCGATATACCGGACTCGATTCAAGTCGACGTCGGCGCGCTCAACATGTTCGACACCGTGCACGCGCGCGACCTCATCGCTCCGCACGGCGTCACGATCGACGAGAACGCCGACGAGATCATCGTTTCGATCTTACCGCCGTCGAAGGCTGAGGAAGAAGCGCCGGCAGCGGCTGCCGTTGTGGCCGAGCCCGAGCTCATCGGCGAGAAGAAACCGGAAGAAACTCCGGCGCCCGAGTAGGCCTGCCTGGCCAAGAGCGCACCGCGCAAACCGCTCATCGTGGGGCTGGGAAATCCCGGCCCCCAATACCGCACAACGCGGCACAACGTCGGCTTTCGTGCGGTTGAGGCGCTCGCTTTGCGCCATACCGAAACCGCGTGGCGCTCGAAATTCCAAGGCCGTTTTGTCGAAGCGCGCTCGCTGGGCGCCTTTTTGCTCCTGCCGCAAACCTTCATGAACGACAGCGGTGAAAGCGTCGCGCTGTGCGCGTCTTTCTATCACGTGCCGCTAAGCGACGTGCTCATCGTGTGCGACGACATCAACCTGCCGTTCGGTCGATTGCGCTTTCGCCGCGGCGGCAGCGCCGGCGGAAACAACGGCTTGAAATCCATCATCGCCGCCGTGCACTCAACTGAATTCCCTCGGCTCCGCATCGGCATCGGCAGAAGCGGCATGGATCCGATCGGACACGTCCTCGGCACCTTCACGCCGCAGGAAGAGCAGGCGCTGCCCGCCATATTTGAGAGGGTCAGCGCGGGCATCGAAGCGTTCGTGCGCTCGAGCGCGGAGGCGGCGATAGCGCTCGTGAATGCGCACAATGGCGACGAGCCCCCGGTTGAGACTCCGCCCACACCGTGAGGGAGCATGCAAAGCTATTCTGATCAAATCGGGCGCACGCTGGTCGTATTCGGCATCATCATGGTGTTGCTGGGCCTGGTGCTCACCTTTGCGCGCAACCTTCGCTTCGGAGCGTTGCCGGGTGATTTCAGCTGGAGCGGACGCGGCTGGCAAGTGTGGTTTCCGTTGGGAAGCTCGCTTTTGCTGTCCCTCATATTGACGCTGGTGCTGAATCTACTCTTCAGGCGACGATAACTTCTCAAGAAGGAGCAACGTTATCCTCAGCATGGACACCTTCGGAGAACCCGACCCGCAAGCGCTGCCGACCGCCAAGCCGTTCCTGGGCAAAGCGATCGTCGTGCGCGTTGATTCCCATGCGGCAGAATCTCCGACCCTGATCGAAGATCTTGTTTTCATGCGACGCCTCGGCGTGCGCCCGCTCGTCGTGCACGACGCGGCGCAGCGCGCTTCCGGCGCGCGTTTGGTCGGCTTGATCAACCGCATCGGTGGCGACGCAGTAGCGCTCGATGGAGCATCCGCAAGCACCATCATCGTGTCCAGCGGCGACGACGGCCAGCCCACCGTGCGCCACGTGAACGCGCAGTTGCTGACCTTGCTGCTGCAGGAAGGCTACATTCCGATCTTCAGCGCGCAGGGAGCCGCTGTCTCCGGAAAGCCGGCACCGATCGACGCAGCCGAAGCGGCGCGAGTGCTCGCCGCCGCCATGCACGCGGTGCGGCTCATCTACCCGAGTGAAACCGGAGGCATTCCCGCGAGCGGAGACGGCGTGATCGGAGAACTCACGTCATCCGAAGCGCTTGCGCTGGCCGCTGCGGGGACGCTTGCTCCCGAACTCGCCAAGCAGTTGGCGGCCGCGGCGATGGGAGTGCGGCAAGGCGTGGAGGCGGCGCAGCTGCTCGACCTGAGCGTTTCCCATGCCGCCATCATAGAACTACTGACTGCGCACCATCTGGGCACGCAGATCGTCTCAAACGTCGTCCTGTCGAACTAGTTAGCCGCCGTGGTGACCGCCGTGATGGCCGCCGCCCATGATGACTGGCGGTGCACCGATGCTGTTGGGCGCGTTCGGCATGAAAAACGGATCCATCGCGCTGCCGTAGAGCCAGGCCGTTTCGTTCAAGTCAAGGCGGTAAAAGCGACCATCCATCGACTTGCCGCTCACGAAATGGATGTCGTCGAGCGTGCGGCTATAGAGGATGACGATGAGCGATTCGCCGTCCAGCAACTGGACTCGCGCTTCGTCTCTCGTGAAAGCGACGACTGCTGGTTCCGCTCCGGCCGGACCGTACACCGTCGCGCCGAACACATGACCATCGACCATGCGGCCTTGATAGTCGGCTGCTCGAGCGGCGCTGCCGCAACAAATGAGAACGATGGCCAGTGCTGCAAACGCAAACGATTTGAGCATAGCTGAAAATTGCCCCCACAAACCCTGTGGGCTCATTCTACATCCGCGAAGTCAGCGTTTCAAGGAGGCGATTCGGCGGCTGCCGGGGTCTTGCAAGGGAACTCCCCGACGGCACAGGGGGCACGCGTCCGCGTCGTAGTCGGCCAGCGGCAGATCGAGCAGCGCGACCAGCGGATACGGGAATTCGACTGTGCCGCGTCTCACGATCGTCCCGATGGCGGCGACATCCGCTCCCGCGGCGGTGATAACGCCGGCCACCTCAGCGCTCGATTTGCCCGTGGTCAGGACATCTTCCACGATAAGGGCGCGCTCGCCGGCTGCGAGCGAGAACCCCCGCCGCAAGACCGGCACATCGGCCTGTTTTTCGATGAAAATATCGCGCACGCCCAAGTACTTGGCGACGATGTAACCCGGTAAAATGCCGCCTAGCGCGGCCGAGACGACGACGTCGGCTTGGTACGGTCGCAGCAGATCTGCCAAGGCCTTGCCCACCGCTTCCGCCATGGGTGGGTCTTCGAAGATGCGGAACTTTTGAATGAAGCGATCGCTGTGCCGGCCCGACGACAAGATGAAGTGGCCGCTTTGGACCGCATCGCGCAGCTCGAGCGCTGCGAGCAGTTCTTTGCCGGTCATAGGTTGCGCAGGACCGCGGGTTTGGCTGCTTCGGCGGCTTGCAGCTCAGCCATGATCGCCTGCACCGCCAGGCGCGGATCCGGCGCTTTTGTGATCGGCCGCCCGACCACGATGAAGTCGGCTCCAGCCAGCACTGCGTCGCCGGGCGTTGCAACGCGTTTTTGGTCGCCGCTGTCTCCGCCGCTGGGGCGGATGCCCGGACAGATCACCGTGAACGTGGGCGCGGTGCGCGCTCGCACGACCGCGACATCTTCCACGGCACAGATAACGCCGTTGAGCCCGCACTCTTCGGCAAGACCTGCCCGGATGCTCACGAGCTGGTGCGGCGTGCGATCGATGCCGATCTCCACTAAGTCGGTCTGGGTGAGACTGGTCAACATCGTGACCGCCGCAACCTGCAGCTGACGGCCGGCACTGCGCATCTCGTCGCGCGCTTGTGCGGCTGCTTGCAACATAGCACGTCCGCCCGCGGCATGCACGGAGACCAGGGCGGCTCCGGAACGTCCGACGCTGCGCACGGCGGCGGCGACCGTGTTGGGAATGTCGTGCAGCTTCAGATCTAAGAACACCGAGCGGCGCGCCTCGCGCAGCTCCGCCAAGATCTGCTCGCCGTACGTGTAGTACGCTTGGTAGCCGACTTTGTACCATTGCACGTCCGACGCCGTATGGCGAAAGACGTCACGGGCACGGTCGAGCGTTGGTTCGTCCAACGCGATGATAAGCTGCGTCAATGTCGTTCCTTTACGTGCGGGTGCGTTGTCGCGAACGGCGCCCGCGCGAGGCCGGTCAACGAACGGATGGATGAAAGATTGCGCGCGCGCAACTCACGCGCAATGGATTCCAGTACCTCCAGGTGCACGGCCGGGTTGCGAAAGTTGGCGGTTCCGATCGCGATGCCGCCGGCACCTGCAAAGAGAAACTCGAGCGCATCGCTGCCGTTCTCGATGCCTCCCATGCCGATCAGCGGGATCGTCGCGACTTGCGCGACCTCCCACACGGCATGGACGGCGATGGGGCGGATGGCCGGCCCGCTCAGCCCTCCGGAAAAGTTGGCGAGCATCGGTCTGGCCGCTTTCACGTCGATCACCATGCCTCGTACCGCATTGATCAGCGACAAGGCGTCGGCGCCTGCCTCCTGGGCGGCCTTGGCGATGGGCTTGAGGTCGGCCACGTTGGGCATGAGTTTTGCGATCACCGGAAGTTTGACACGCCGCTTGACCGCGGAGACGACCGCTGCGATGGTGCTAGGTTCTGCCGCAAAGCACTGGCCTTCGCGATCGACGTTGGGGCACGACACGTCCAGCTCCAGCGCGATCACATTCGGCAGCCCGTCCATACGGCTCGCCACGAAAGCGAATTCATCGACCGAGAACCCTGCGACGCTTGCGATCACCGCGGTCGGAACGCTCGGAAGCTTGGGCGCTTCATGTTCGAGGAAATATTCGATGCCGGGCCCTTGCAGCCCAATGGCGTTGAGCATGCCAGCGGGCGTGGAGGCGATGCGCGGCATGCCGTTGCCCAGGCGCGGATTCTTCGTGATGCTCTTGAGCGTGATCGCCCCGTACTCGCCGACGTCCACGATGCGGGCGTACTCGGCACCGCGATTGTAGCAGCCGCTTGCGGCGATGACCGGATTTTTCAGCACCGCGCTGCCGATGTTGAACCGCAGGTCGAGCGCGTCGGCTGCCGTCATTCCGGCCACCACAGGTCGGACGCGGCGAAGACGGTGCCATCCGCGCACACGCGCGCAAAATCATAGTCTCGAGTTTCGCCTTGAGCTTTGGGATAGTTCGTGCCTTGCGGGCAGCCGCGACGCACGGGCACGACGCAACCCCAACAGGTCCCGAGCGCGCAAGCGAACGTCTCCTCGAGTGAAACCTGGCACGCAATGCCATGCTCGTTCGCGTAACGGCATAACGCGCGCAGCATGCCCGGCGGCCCACAGCCGTACAGCATGTCAGCCGCAGGAAGTGCTGCCAGCCGCTGGATGACGTTACCG
>DATGHT010000301.1:0-7576 GCA_035307865.1 Candidatus Eremiobacteraceae bacterium
GGCTTGTATGCAAGCGAGGGGTCCGAATACGGCGATCTGCGCGAAGCGCTCGAGAAGCTCAAGCTCAACGACGCGTCGCTGTCCTACGAGCCGGAGTCATCGATCGCGCTGGGCTTTGGATTTCGCTGCGGATTCTTAGGCCTGCTGCATATGGAGATCGTGCAAGAGCGGCTGGAGCGGGAGTACGGCCTCTCGCTCATCGCGACGTCGCCGTCGGTCGTCTATCATGTGACCACGACGACGGGCGAGGCGCTGTCGATCGACAATCCCGCCCGCTTGCCCGCACCGCCAATGATTGCGGTTATCGAAGAGCCTTATGTCCGCTGCTCGATCATCTCGCCGGCCGAGTACATCGGCGCCATCATGGATCTGTGCCAAAGCCATCGCGGCAACATGAGCTCGATGGATTATATCTCGCCCCTGCGAGTGATCTTTAACTACGAGATTCCGCTGGCGGAGGTGATCATCGATTTCTTCGACCAGCTCAAATCTCGCACCAAGGGCTATGCCAGCATGGACTACGAGGTGATCGGCTTCCGGCCGGGCGAGCTGGTGAAGCTGGAAATCCTGCTCAACGGCGAGCCGGTGGACGCGCTTTCGTTCATCATTCATCGCGACAAGGCGAGTCATTGGGGACGGCTGCTGGCGGAGCGCCTGCGCGAGGTCATTCCGCGCCAGCTCTTCGACGTGCCCATTCAAGCCGCCATCGGCAACAAGATCGTGGCGCGCGAAACGGTGAAGGCGATGCGCAAGAACGTGTTGGCCAAGTGCTACGGCGGCGACATCACGCGCAAGCGCAAGTTGCTCGAGAAACAAAAAGAAGGGAAGAAGCGGATGAAGCAAGTGGGCAATGTCGAGCTTCCGCAAGAGGCATTCATGGCAGTGCTGCGCTTGGAGCGCGACTAGAGAGCGATGCGGCGCGCGTGAGCCTCTTGGAACCGTTGCGCGACTGGCACCTGATCAAACTCGATCGCAATACTCCGCTGACGGTCGCTACGAAGAATTTGCCGAAATTTCGGGAGCTGAAAACGCTGTGGGGCTCTTTTCAGCCGCAGTTGATGATGGCTGGGACGAACTATCCGGTTGTCGAGGAGCGCGGCGATTCGTACGAGGCCAATGCGGTCTTGAAAGCGGCGACGCTGGCTGAGCTCTGCGATGGACCCGCGCTGGCCGACGACTCGGGCATCGAGGTGGAAGCGCTCGGTTGGGGGCCGGGGATCTACTCTTCCCGCACACCCTGGCCGGGCGCAAGCGATGCACGCCGCAACGAATACATTCTCACGTCCGCTGCTCAGAATGGGCGCAGCGCGCGGTTTGTCTGCGTCTGCGCGCTCGTCGTCCCCGGATTCGAACCGGTGGTTGCGCGCGGCAGTGTGGAAGGGATCGTAGCCGAGGAACCACGCGGCAGCAACGGGTTTGGATACGATCCAATTTTTTATTATCCGCCGTATGCTGCAACGTTTGGCGAGGTGGACGAAGACAAGAAGCATGCGGTGTCGCATCGAGGCGCAGCCGTTCGCGCGCTGCAGTCACAGATATTAGCGCTCGTCAAATAGTCCGAATGCAGTCGTCGGCGCCACAACAAGCCGCCGCTGTTCGAGACGTGACTTCCGCGCTGTCGTTTTGATCCCGCCGGGATTGAGTTGCGTAACTGGTGAGTATCACGAAATAACACCCCCTAGACTAGCGAACGTCCGTGCGTGAATGACTCCAGAGGAAGTCATTATGTTGAATGTGCCGCTTCCGGATTCGGACGGCTGCGGAAAAACCAAGCGCTGCCCTAGCTGTTTAATTTTCAAATCCTGGACAGATTTTACGATTCGCCCATCTGCAACGTACCGACCGGGGTCGTATTGTCGACCGTGTCAGCGCGAGTATTCGAAGGCTCACTATCGACGTAATAGTACGCTTCACAACCAGCGACGCCGCGCAAACATGCGGCGCTACGCGCGCCGGAATAAAGCGCTGATCCGTGAGTTCCTCCTTAACCACCCGTGCGTGGATTGTGGAGAGGCGAACCCATTGGTGCTCGAGTTTGACCACATTGCCGATAATAAGCTAGGCGACATATCGACTCTGGCGAATAGCGGTATTCGCTGGAAAAGAATAAGCGATGAAATCGCGAAATGCGTCGTCAGGTGTGCTAACTGTCACCGCAGGAAAACATATCGACAGTTCGGGTGGACTAATTGATTTTTCGCAACGGGCGGTAGCTCAGTAGGTAGAGCGCTTGGTTTGGGACCAAGAGGTTCGCAGGTTCGAGACCTGTCCGCCCGATTTCGTTCTGCTGCGCCGATCTCGTTATGCGCCCGTAGCTCAACAGGATAGAGCAGCCGCCTTCTAAGCGGCAGGTTCGCAGTTCAAGCCTGCGCGGGCGCGCTTTCTTGCGCCAAAGACCGGCGCCGAAGGGCGCCGAAGGCAATGGCAGAACCGAAGCCGTTGGTCGAAATTTGGTGAATGTAGCTCAGTTGGTTAGAGCGTCGGTCTGTGGCACCGAAGGTCGCGGGTTCAAATCCCGTCATTCACCCATCGACGAGGGTGTTGCGCAGCGCGCGCCTATAGCTCAACTGGATAGAGCGTCGGGCTTCGAACCCGAAGGCTGGGGGTTCGAGTCCCTCTAGGCGCGTTTTTATTTTAGCCCTAACTGCTGCGCGAAGAAAATATATTCCGCACCGCGATCTCCCAGCCGCTGACTGAACGAAGCACCGATTCCATGACCGGCGTTGCGGCGGGTGAGCAAAATGATAGGATACCCGCTCGTGCTGTCCGCCTGCAAACGCGCGATCATCTTCCTGGATTGCCAGGGCGACACGCGTGGATCGTTCTCACCGGCGACCATCAGAATCGCAGGATACGCAACGCCCGGTCGCACGTTGTGGTATGGCGAATAGCCGAGCAGCGCGTGGAACTGCTCTTCATTGCGCACGCTCCCATATTCCGTGACGTTGTATCGCCCGTTCGTTGAGAGCTCGACACGCAGCATGTCATAAACGCCCGCGAAACTAACCACCGCCCGGTACAGCTCCGGATGCTGGGTGAGCGCTGCTCCCATCAGCAACCCGCCGTTGCTGCCGCCGACGATTCCAAGGTGTCCGCGAGCGGCCCAACCGGACGCGAGCAACAAGCGCGCGCAGGCCGCAAAATCGTCGTAGTCATTCTGCTTCTTGGTGAGATTGCCGTTGAGGTGCCATGCTTCGCCAAACTCGCCGCCTCCGCGAATGTTCGCCACCGCGAAAACGCCACCGTGCTCCAGCCAGAAGAGCTCGGAACCGATGAAACCCGGCGACGTCGAAAGGCCGTAGCCGCCGTAAGCGGTGAGGATCGCGGGCGCGGTGCCGCTGTCAATGGTGCCTTCCTTGTAGAGCACCGTCATCGGCACGCGGCTGCCATCTTTAGAGATCGCGTCCAGCATTTTGAAGCGGATCCCGGAGTAGTCAGCCGCCGGCCGCAGCGCGAAGATAGGTGCTGACAGTGCGCCGCTGTCGGAGTTGTACCGCACCCACCGCTCGGGAATCGTCCAGCCCTCGTACTCGATCAGCGCGTCGCTGCTTCGCTCGTCTGCGACGAGCCCGTTGATGCCGATCCCTCGCGACGGCAATGGTATCGTGCGAACGAATCTGCCGTCCGAGGCGAATTGCTGGATGCGCCAATCCGCACCGCTCACCTCGCCCACCAAAAACCCGCCCTTGACCGTCGCCATGAAGCGCATTGCCCAGTCGCCCTCTGGCACGATCGTGCGCGGCGCACCACCGCCGAGCGCAACGATCCTCCCTTTGGGCGAGCCGCCGGTTGCGATCAAGTAAAAGCGGTTTCCGACAAACGCGCCGGTCGTAATGCGGGTCTCGCTATCTCCCGTCAGCGCGCCCGCAGTCGGCGTGAGAACCCGCCGCCACTTGCCGTCAGCACCGCGCAGATAGACGTAGTTGTACGAACCGTCGCCATAGTGCACGAATGCTGCGGCGTATTTTCCGTCGGCGGAATTCAGCGCACCCCACTCCGCCACCGGCGAAAACTCCCCGGCGATCGCCAAGCGGTCGGCGGACTGCGGCGTGCCCAGCCGGTGGTGGTAGAGCAGTGAGTGAAAATCTTCCTGACCGAGCGGCACCGAACCCGGCGCCGGTACGCGCGTGTACACAAAGCCTTGCATGTCGGCATCCCACGCAACCGTATCCGTTGATGCTCCGCCCCCCGACCGCAACAGCGCATCCGGCAACTTCTTTCCGCTTACCGCATCTACGACATGAATGGACGTCGCCTCCGCCCCAGCCTCTTGCGTGGCGTAGGCAATATAACGACCATTCATCGACGGCCAGAAGCCTTCGATGGACGTTAGGCCACCCGCCGGATTAGTATCCACCAAAACTCGTTGCGCGCCCACCGGCCACGGCTGAGTCACCAAAACCGGTTGCGCTTGCGGCGGTATTTCGCGTAAGAAGAAGAGCTGGCCGGCCATGAGGGTGGGCGCGAACTGTTGCGGCCCCGTGATCGCTAGCTGCCGCAGCCGGGCAATTATGCGCTCACGGCCGGGATAAGCCGCCAACACCTTGTCGGCATAACGGTTTTGCGCGTCAATCCATGCGGATACTCTCGGGGCGGACGCGTTTTCAAGCCAGCGGTATGGATCGCGAACGGTAACGCCCCAGAAGACCGACGTCACGTCCCCCGTCGCGGTAGCTGGCGGCGTTGCTGCCGGTGACGGCTTTGACGATGCTGCTGTGAGCAGTGCAGGCGCACACACAAGCGCAGCGATTGTGAACCAACGGCGCAAGCCGGCCGGTCGCACAAAAGAATGTCGCATAGAGAGAAACCTCATAAGCGCACGCACGAAAAAAGTCTCGTAAGTATTTGCGCGTGGCGGCGCCCACTCCGCCTCAGCCTTGCAAACCAAAGGTCGCTGAAATTGAATCGGAGAACCATCGAGCCGGTCTTTCGGCTCCACAGTATGCCCCGTTAGCTCAATGGTAGAGCATCCGGCTTTTAACCGGGTGGTTCCGGGTTCGAGCCCCGGGCGGGGCAATTCTCGAGCTAATAGTGAAATCCACGAAGAGCGCGTCGCCACCGAACTCTTACGCAACTGCCTGGTGGCTGGCGACGCTGGTCGTCGCCGCAGCGCTCTACTATGTCGCGCTGAGCGACACCGTCTACAACGTCACCTCCCCGCCGGGTCCTTTCCAGATTCTGTTGCGCAAGAGCTACAGCATCGCGGCGTTCGCGCTCGTGGGCTGGCTTTTTGCCCGCGCCTCAAGCGCTTCGGGAAGGCCCAGATCCGCTCTGTTCGTCGCCTTCAGTGTGGCAGCGTATAGTGCGCTCATCGAGCTCGGTCAAGCCATCGGCCAAGCGCACGAGGGGCTTCTCTGGAATCTGGTCGACGTAGCTTGCGGTTTTCTGGGCGGGCTGCTTGGTGCGGTGGTGCTGCGCTGGAGGAAAATCGCTGCTGCGCCCCCCTAGCGAGCAAGCGGTCCTCCCTTTGCTCACGCTACTTTCACGCTCCCACGTTAGCGTACGCTACAGAATGGGTAGCAGAACAAGGATCAGCCCGAAGGAACCGCCGCAGTGAGACTCTTTTTCGTCAAGTACAGATGGCTTGTGATCGGCTATATCACGTTCGAATTGGTCGTGTCCTTCTTCACCTACAAGCACTACCTCCCCGAAGTTAACGCACTGTTGGCGCACTACTGGCCGCACTAGAACCCCGCCCGCTACTCAGCGGGCGCCTGGAGCGAACCCCGCGCCGTCACTTTGGGCAACAGCAGCACCAACGGCACCGAGCAGAAGAAGACGATCGCCGACAATCGGAACAAGAAGTTGTAGGAGATCAGCGCGGCGTCGCGTTGCAGCATCGCTGCGATCTGCATGAGCGCGGCTTGGTGGCTCGTTGCTTGGTCCAAAAACTGCCGCACCGCGTAGTGGGCTTGCGAGACGTTCGCAGTCAGGGAATTGAAGGCGTGCTTTTGCTTCCACACGAGCAGCGTGGTGAGAATCGCGATACCTAGGCTTCCGCCGAGCTGCCGGATGAGCGTGCCCAGACCCGTGGCGTTGGCGAGCTTGCTGCGTTCGATGCCGGCAAGCATCACCGTCGACAAGGGCACGAACAGAAAACCCAGCGTAAAGCCTTGCAGCGCCCGCGGCCAAAAAATGTCCCAGTAGCCTGCATTTTGGCTGAACGAACCAAGCCACCACGCCGCCACGCCAGACCCGAACAGACCAAAGGCGATGCTCAACCTCGCGTCAACGCGGCCCACCATATTCCCCGCGATCGGCATGCTGAGTGCGGTGGCGATGGCGCCGGGCAGCAACGCCAACCCGGTTTGCCAGGCGTCGAAGTTCAAGACGATCTGCAGGAACAACGGCAAAATCAAGGTCAAGCCGAACAAGCCGAAGCCCGATATCAGACCGACGATGTTACCGATCGAAAACGCTCGCGAGCGGAAGACGTGAAGATCCACAAAGGGATGGCGATCCCGCAATTCCCGGTAGATGAACATCGCCACCCCAATGACTGCCGTGGCCGTCAGCGTCACGATGAGCCCGGAGTTGAACCAGTCGTCATGTTCGCCGCGTTCCAGCACGTACTGCAGCGAGGAGATGCCAACCGTCATCGCAACCAGCGCCGGCCAATCCGGATTTTGCTTCGGGCGCTTCAAGTAATCCGGATCCTCGATAAACGCCAGCGTCATGAAGAAGCCCAAGATACCCAGCGGGATATTGATGAAGAAGATCAGCGGCCAGGTGTAGTTCTGGACCAGGTAGCCGCCTAAGGTGGGGCCGATCGCCGGACCCACCATCGCTGCCAAGCCGAAGTATGCCATCGACTGCCCGCGGCGTTCCGGCGGAAACGATTCGAACAAGATCGCCTGCGCGGTGGGTATAAGCGCTCCGCCACCCAGACCTTGAATCACCCGGTAGAAGACGAGCAGCCAGACATTGGACGCGGTGCCGCATAAAAACGAGGCGACCGTAAAGATCGCCACGCAGGTCGCATAGAAGCGCTTGCGACCCAGCAGCGCAGTGAGATAGCCGTTGAGCGGCATGATGACGACGTTGGAGAGGATGTAGCCGGTCGCGACCCAGCCGATTTCGTCGATCGATGCTCCCAAGTTGCCCGCCATCGTATTGAGCGCGACGTTGACGATCGAGGCGTCGATGATGGCCATGATCATGCCGACCATGACCGTTGCCGTGACGAGGAAGAGCGCGACGTTCGGCTTGCTCGGGACCGCGCTTGCTCCTACTTGAGAGGCCATCACCTTGGGTTTAAGATGTACTTACGCCACAACCTCTTGGCCGGGCGCTCGTGCGTGTGCCGATTCTCGCCGATAATCAAGATAGGACTTCCAGTGCTCATCCCACCAAGGCTTCCCGGTTGAAAAGCGTAACGAGGTCTAATGCCCGCGGCATTCATCGCTCTCGAACACGTCGATAAATCGTTTCCCAAATCTCTGACGGCGGCGTCCTGGCTGCGCTACCGAGGTGCAGTGCCGCGCCGGCAAGTCCTGTTCGACATCACGCTCAGCGTTCGCAAAGGCGAGCTGTTCGGACTGCTCGGCGCAAACGGCGCTGGCAAGACGACCTTGCT
>DATGHT010000302.1:0-6651 GCA_035307865.1 Candidatus Eremiobacteraceae bacterium
GCGCAGCGCGGTCAAGAGACGGCTTCGTTCTGCCGACGTCAACTTTCCCACACGCCTTTTGGGACGGATGCCGGCATAGAACAGCGCTTCGCACGCATAGATGTTGCCCACGCCGCCAAGATATCGCTGATTCAGAAGCCAGGCTTTGACCGGAGTGGCGCGCCGCGCGATGAGGCTCGAAAATCCACCCGCATCGAGCCGCCGGTCGAACGGATCGGTGCCGATCGCAAGCGTCGCCGCTGGCTCGCCCGCGAAGAGCCGCATTCGTCCGAATTTGCGAACGTCTGCAAAAACCAGCGCCTTGCCGTCATCCAGATCGAACACGGCACGCGTGTAAGGCAGCGAGCGCTTTGCCGGCAGGAAAAGCAACTGACCGGTCATGCGCAGATGGACCGCCAAACGTAGATCTTCAGCGCCGAAGCGCAGCACGACAAACTTACCGGCGCGCTCCACGCCGCTGATCCGTTTGCCTCGCAGCAGCCGCGGGCTCAGACTGTGCCGGTCAAAAACCGGCGGGTAGTCGTCGTAGCGAATCTGCCGGATGCGCTGGCCGCGCAATTTGGGCGCGAGGTCGCGCGCGATCGTCTCGACTTCGGGAAGTTCCGGCACTTATGCCATCGCCTCTGCTTCCGCCCAGTTCGGGCCGGTCTTGAAATCGACCACCACCGGGACGCTCAATGGCAGGGCGTTCTCCATCGCAGCTTTGGCTTGCGCTCGCGCCGCTTCCAACTCGAGCGGCGGCACATCGAGGATCAATTCATCATGAACCTGCAGCACGAGACGCGCGCGCAGTTCGTTTGCCGCCAGCCGTTTCGCCAGCTCGATCATCGCGAGCTTGATCATGTCCGCGGCACTGCCTTGCACCGGCGCGTTGATGGCCATGCGCTCGGCGGCTGCACGCAAGGGATACACGCGCGAGCGTAGATCCGGCAGGTAGCGGCGCCGTCCGGCGAGCGTGGTAACGTAACCATCGTTGCGAGCGCGCGACAGCACGCCGTCGATGTACGCCTGCACGCTTGGAAAACGCGCCAAATAGTCTGCGATGAATTGCTTCGCTTCGGAACGCGTCATGCCCGAGCTTTGTGAAAGACCGAAATCACTGATGCCATACAGAATCCCGAAGTTGACTGCCTTGGCGCGGCGCCGCATCTCCGCGCTGATCGGTTCGTCCGGCGGCAATCCGAAAACAGCGCGCGCGGTGTACGCGTGGATGTCGTCGCCGCGCTGAAACGCGGCGATGAATTCCTTGTCTCCCGACATGTGCGCGAAGAGACGCAACTCGATCTGCGAGTAGTCGGCCGCGAGCAACACGTTGCCGGGTGTCGCCGGCAAGAACGCGCGCCGGATGGCGCGGCCGATCTCGGAGCGCACCGGGATGTTCTGTAGATTCGGGTCCGTGCTCGACAGCCGGCCGGTGGCGGCGCCCAGCTGGTGGAGGGTCGTGTGCAGCAGGTGGGTATGTGGATCGATGAGGTGCGGCAGCGCATCGACGTACGTGGATTTGAGCTTGGACACTTCGCGGTACTGCAGCAGCTTGGCGGCGATCTCATGCTCGGCGGCGAGCGGGGTCAGGACCTCAGCCCCCGTTCCGTAGCCGCTTTTTTTCTTCGCGCCGGCCGGGAGCCCCAGCTTTTCAAACAAGATCGTTCCCAACACTTTGGGCGAATTCAAATTGAATTCTTCATCGGCAAGACGGTAGATGTCGGCCGTTGTCTGCGCGATCACCGCCTCGAGCGATTCACGGATGCGCTGCAGCTCCTGCAGATCCAAGCGGAAGCCGGCCGCTTCCAACCGCGCCAACACCGGCGCGAGCGGATGCTCGATCTCGAGCAGCACGCGCCGCATGCCCGCATCGTCGATGGATTGCAGCAATGCGGCTCCCGCGCGTAGCATGGCATCTGCCGGCAAAGCCCAGTTCGGCTCGGCCTTGGGCGGCTGCTCGAACAGCGATGCCGGCGCGGTTGGCGGTTGCGCCGGAAGGGTCGCCCCTTGCGCCGGCGTTCCGATGAGGGACTTCTCAAACGACGGTTCGCCGCGGCTTGAGTCCAAGAGGCCGGATGCCAGCTGGACATCGATCGCAACTCCTTGCAGATCGAAGTCATGCGCATCCAGCCAGGCGGTCAGATTCTTGAGACCATAAACCGTTTTTGCAGGCGCCGCGCGCGCGAGCAGCTGCGCGAACTGGGCGCGCAGCGGCGCATCATCGAGTGCATGCGCGGCAAACACGACCGCTTCGTCGGGTTGCCATGCAAGCGCGATCGCGACGACTTCGGTATTGCGGCCGGAAGGTGTCATCGGCAAGAGCGCGAGCGCGATATTGGTCGCCGCCTGCGCTTTGTGCAGCGCCCCGACGATTGCGTCCGCGCCTTCCAGGGCGCGGTAGGTACCCGGCTTGAACTCCGCCGCACCATCGGCTGTGACCCCGTTCGTGGACGTGCCGAGTGCCGCCGAAAACGCGGGCGTGGAAACTTTGGACAGCAGCGACTTGAACTCCAGCGCACGATACAGCTCGGCGAGATGCTCCGCGCCGGGCGCCTCATAACGCCACGCCTTCCAATCGGGGGTGATGTCGAGCTCGCGTTTGGCAAGCGATACATCACGGCAGCGCCGTGCCTTGTCGGCGTGCTCGCGCAGCAGTTGCGCGATGCGCGCGGGCTTGACGTCGTCGAGATTCGCCAACAGCGCGTCGAGCGAACCGAACTGGGCGATGAGCTTGGCCGCCGTCTTTTCGCCGATGCCGGGCACGCCCGGCAGGTTGTCTGACGGATCGCCTTTGAGGCCGCGAAAATCGGGCAGCTGTTCGGGCGCCAGGCCATACCGTTCGCGCACTGCGGCGACGTCGTAGCGCGTCATTTCGCTGATGCCGCGCCTCGTCACGACAACCGTGCAATGCGGATTGGCCAGCTGCAGCAAGTCCAAATCGCCTGACACGATGACGCAGTTCAAACGCTGTTCACTGGCCCGCGTCACGATCGTGGCTATGCAGTCGTCGGCCTCTTCGCCCTCCATTTCCACGATCGGAATCCCGTAGGCCTCGAGGATACGGCGCACCAGGCCGAACTGCGGACGCAGATCGTCGGGCGTCTCCGCGCGGTTGGCTTTGTATTCAGGCACCGCCGCGAATCGCTCGGCGGGAATGCCGGCATCGAAACACGCCACCACGTGGGTTGGTTTCTCGTCGTTCAAGACGCGATGGAGCATGCGCTGAAAGCCATACGCCGCATTGACCGGCGTACCGCCCGACGTGGTGAGCGGCGGCAGCGCAAAAAACGCCCGGTAGACGAGCGCGTAGACATCGAGAACAAGGAGGGTATCGTCGTTTGTCACGGGACCAGTCTGTTATGCTTCGGGGTGACCTGCGAGCGCCCTGCTCCGCGCCCAGCCCGGAATTCGCCGCGTATTGGGAAATGCGAGCGCGAGTGCGAAGGCACCGACTGCGACCAACACGAGTAACCAGAGCGCCGCGTTCAACCCGATCGCATCCGCGATTTCCCCGATCAAAGCCACGCCGAGCGACCCCAAACCGGTTGTGAACCCGATCATCAACGCCGATGCAAGCGCGACGCGGTTCGGCATGCACTCTTGCCCTAAGACGACTGTTGTCGAGAACGAGCCGATCAAAAATGCGCCGCTCAGCGCTAAACCGATCCACGCCAAAATGCCTGACGACGTCAAGTACATGATAAGTGCGAACGGCGCGAGCGCCAGGCTCGCCGTCATCGTTGCCCGCGCGCCGTAGTGGTCTGCTATGCGCCCGGCCGCAAGCGTCGCGGCGGCTCCCGCCGCGAGAAAGACGAATAACAAGAAACCGTTCTGCGCGGCGGGCTTGTGCAAGACGTTCACGGCGTAAAGGGGCACAAAGGCGAGCACGCCGCCGTAAACCATCGAGCGCAGCGTGCCGACCCCGATCAAAAGCGCGAGCGGCCAAGGGCGAGCCGGGGGCGGCTGCCGGTCACGCTCGTGTTCCGCCTGCACTTGCGCATGCGCGATCGCCGGAATGACGGACGACACCAGCATCGCGACCGCAATTGCGGGCAGCGCAAACATCCAGGTTGCCGGCAGCCCGCGCCAAGCCAGCAATGCCGTCAGAACCAGCGGTCCGAAGGCGACGCCGAGGTTGCCGCCGACCGCGAAATACGACATGCCGGTCGTGCGCAACCTCCCCGAAACCGCATACGCGCACTTGCTGGCTTCAGGGTGGTAGATGGCGGATCCCAAGCCCATGACCGTGACGAAAGCCAGCACGGCGGCATAGTTGTGCGCGGTGCCGATCGCAGCGAAGCCGATGAGCGCGCCCAAGACGCCGAGCGGCAGGAAGTAGCGCGCTTTCGCAACGTCGGAGACGATGCCGAAAATCGGCTGCATGATCGACGACGTGATACCGGACATCGTCATGATCGCGCCCAGCCAGAAATACGACAGATGAAATTCGTTCTGCAAATACGGCAGCGTGGCGGGCAGCGCACCCGCGGTCAGATCCACCGCGAAATGTCCGAAAGACAACGCGCCCAGAACGCGATGATTCATGCGCTGTGACGCTGAACGGGCACGGCGATGAACCATTCGATACTCGTGACCGTCGCGCTGCTCGCGATTCTCATGCTCGCACTGCCCGTCATGAGCGTGCTCACAGGCCGGCGCATCAAGGCAGCGCCGCCAGGGCGGCTGACCAAGCTCTGGCGGTACGCGCGGACGCTCGTCATTTTGTGGTCTCTTACCGCTCTCGCGCTGTACGCCCTTCGGCTGCATGGACTGGGTGCGGCCGATGTCGGATTGCGGCCGCCGCATCGGCCGCTGGATTTCATCGCCGGCCTTTTGTTTGTTGCGGTGATGGTTGCTTTCGGCTCGGCCCGGCGCACGATCGATGGAGAATATCGGCGAGCTATCAGTGCGATTGTGCCCGCCACGCAGTCGGAATGGCTGCTGTTCATCCCGCTCGCCGCGACCGCGGGAATCTGCGAGGAGTTTTTGTACCGGGGTTACGCCCTTTGGGTCATCCAGAACATGACCGGCAGCGTGTGGGCGGCGGCGCTCATCTCAAGCCTGGCGTTCGGGCTGGCCCATGCGTATCAAGGCAGGGCCGGCGTGATCGGCGCTACGGTCAGCGGTCTGTTTTACGCTTCGGTGTTTCTCTACAGCGGCTCGCTTTTGCCCTGCATGCTCGGACACTTTGCCCAGGACATCGCGGGCGCGATCTTGCTGCGCCGCGTGCTGGGGCTGCATACCGCGCCGGCGCCCGAGGCTGCTTAGCGCCCGCGCTCACGTTCGAGCAGTTCTTCGAACGCCGTGACGTGCATTGCGACGCGCGCCGGCAGCGGCAGGCGAACCGGTGTCTCCGTCGTCATCGAGTGCGGCGTGTGGTAGTCGAAAAGAAAAATCGAGAAAAAGCCGATCGTCTCCGACGTCGTCTCGTCTTTTGGAAAGACGCAGCCCGCATGCATGCTGTAGCCCTCGACTTCACTGCCGCTGTGAATCGGAAATCCGGCTGCACGCACGCGCGCCACCATCGCCGGACCGAGCGTGAGCTCCGGTGAACGCACGTGTTCGTAGATGTAGAAACCATCCGCACCGTCGTCTTCGTGGAGATCCAGCGTGCAGGCAAAATTGCGTCCGGCGATCGCCTCGCGCAGGATTTCGGTTTCGTGCGGCGCCGGATACTGTCCAAAGGTGCGATTGAGGTCGTAGCCGATGTCATTGCGGCGCCGGCCGGCCGCGAACCCAGTCGGATTCGTGCACGGCAGGACAAGCGCTCCCAGCGGGCAGTCAAGCGCGGCGAGTCGCTCGGCGCACTCGAAGGCGGCGTAGATGCCCGCCGGCTCATCGCCGTGAAAACCTGCCGAGAGCAGCATCTGCTGCGGGCGGTGCGCGCCGACCCGAAGCTGCAAGAACGGAAACACGTAACCGCTGCGGCGCACCACGTCGATGACGTCCAGCGTCACGCTGCTTCGTCGTGCCAGCGCGCGTGCGCGATGGACAAGGTCGCTGTAACTCGCCGCCAAGAACTGAGCGCCGTTCATTCCGAAATCGCCTCACCGCTTCAAAAGCGCTGTTCGTTTCGTCGCAGCGCGAAGCGGCCCTTTGGGTGCTGCCGGTAGGGTCCCCGCGCAGCGGACAAGAAAGACGCGCCATCAATGACTTACGTTATCTGCCAGCCCTGCATCACCGTCAAAGACAAATCGTGCGTCGACGTCTGTCCGGTCGACTGCATTCACGGCACCGATACCGACGAACAGCTGTACATCGACCCCAGCACCTGCATCGACTGCGGGGCATGTGTCGCCGCGTGCCCGGTCAACGCTATCTATAACGAAACGGAAGTGCCGGAAGAATGGAAGCACTTCACGCAGATCAACGCGGACTATTTCAATAAGTAAGGCGCTTGCCCGAAACGCTGCGGCGTAGCCGCTCGGCTACGCTTTCTTCTTGCTGCGCACGAACTGCCAGCCGAAGCGGCCTTTGATGCACAGATGACCGCGCGTCACATCGTGGTCGATCGGTGAGGAGACCTTGACGATCTCGCCGTCTTGCGCATGCACCGTGAGCGTGCAGCCGACGCCGCAGTAGGGGCAGATCGTGTCGCCGCGCGTTTGGCGCGCCTCGTCCCAGGTGCCCGCCTCGCGCATCTCGTGCTCGGTCTTGAAGCTGAGCGCG
>DATGHT010000303.1:0-7123 GCA_035307865.1 Candidatus Eremiobacteraceae bacterium
GTGCGTCGATGGCGACGCTCATGGAGTTCATCGAAGCCGTGCGCGCATTGCGGGCCGTACCACGGCTGCCGCGCCACGATTTGCGCCCGGTCAGCATCGCCGGCGCCGACGACGCGTTCGTCCGCTTGCTGCAAGCGCAACAGCCGATCGTGGAAACACTTGCCCGCACGCCGAGCGTCACCGCGCTGCGCAACGGGGATGGCCGGCCTCCGCACGCGCTTTCGCGGCGCATCGGCGGCATGGAAGTGCTCCTTCCAGTCGACGCGGCGTTCATCGAGAAAGAGCGCGCCGCTCTGAACAAAGAGATGGAAAAAGCGCGCGCGGAGATCGAATCGCTCGAGCGCAAGCTGTCGGCGAAAGGGTTCATTGAGAAAGCCCCATCCGCTGTGGTCGAAAAGGAACGCGATCGGCTTGCAGCCCTCCGAGCGCTGCTTGCCATGAGTTCGGAGCGCCTCGCTTCCCTATAGAACGCGTAGCCGCTTAGGGAAGCGTCCGCCTGCCCAGGGCAGGCACGCGAGGCGGGCGGCGAGAAAGAACAAGTCCGGCTCCCGGCATAATCGCCCACGGCGCGAGCAACATTCGCGGCCGCAATCCCTCGTAAGAACCGAAAGGGCTGGACTCCTGTTGACAACGGCCAACGCGGCGACCCTGAAAGAGAAAAGGGTCGTGCTTTCGTCTGCCGCGTTGCAGCGAACCATCGAGCGGCTTGCCTTCCAGATCATCGAACCCGCTGGCGCGACGCCGGAGCTGGTGCTGATCGGCATCCGCAAAGGCGGCGAGAACCTGACGCGCCGCATTCACGCCGAAATCAAGCGCCGGACGGGCGTCTCCGTTCCGGTGGGGTTCCTCAACGTCACCATCTACCGCGACGATGACGCCGCGCGCGACATGCCCGACAGCCAGATCAACGTCGACGTGGCCGACAAAGAAGTCGTCATCATCGACGACGTTCTGTATACGGGCCGCACGGTTCGCTCCGCCTTGGACGCCATCACCGACCTGGGCCGGGCGAAAATGGCGCGGCTGTGCGCGCTCATCGACCGCGGCTTACGCGAGCTGCCGATCCAAGCCGACTATGTCGGGCGCTTCGTACCTACCTCGCGCGACGAGCACGTCGAAGTTCTCCTCAACCGGGAGCCGAGCGACGCCGATCGCGTCGTCATCTACGAGCGCACGTGACCAAATCAAAGAATCTCTTAGACCTCGATGACGCCGACAAAACGTTCATCGAGGCGCTGATTGCACGCGCTCGGCAATACAAACAGGGCGTGCCCAACGAACACATCCGCTTGCGCGGGCGTGTGGTCTTAGGCATGTTCTTCGAGACGAGCACCCGCACGACCACTTCGTTCGCCGTTGCCGCTCAGCGGCTTGGCGCCGCCTACATCGATTTTCGCACCGACGGCTCGTCGCTCGCAAAAGGTGAGTCGCTCGAAGACACGATGCGCACCGTGCGGGCGATCGGCGCAGACGCGCTGGTCGTGCGGCACTCCGAAGCGGGCTTCCCACATGCATTGGCGCGCTATTTTGACGGCGTCGTGCTCAACGCAGGCGACGGCGCGCACGCGCACCCCACGCAAGGCTTGCTCGACGCCATGACCCTCATCGAAGAGTTCGGCGATCTCAAAGGACGCCGGCTCGTCATCTGCGGCGATATCCGCCACAGCCGTGTCGCGCGCTCGAGCGCGCGGGCAGCGTGGCTGCTCGGCGCTGCGGTGGTGCTCTGCGGACCGCCGTCATTGCTGCCGCCGGTCGTGCCGGCCTGGGGTTTTGCGGACCTCGCAACCGAACTCGATCCGCTGCTGCCCGCGACCGATGCGCTCATGCTGCTGCGCGTCCAAAAAGAACGCGCGCAAGCCGACGAGCTGCCGCCCTACGAGGAACTGGCGCGCTTTTACGGGCTGACGCGACAGCGCGTGGACTTGTTACCGCCGCACGCGATCATCATGCACCCCGGCCCGGTCAATCGCGACGTCGAGGTGGAAGGCGAGCTCATGCACCACGCCCGCAGCCGCATCGAACGGCAGGTGGAAAATGGCGTCTACGTGCGCATGGCCGTTTTGGAACGGACACTAGGCTCGCTGAGCCGGGACCGCGTTGCATGACGTCGAGCAACCAAAACCGTGCAGCGAACCGGGACTTTGTAGGAGCGCGCGTCGTCGACCCCTCGCTCAAGCTGGATGCGGTGCGCACGATTGTCGTCCGCAAGGGCATTGTCGCGGCACTGCTCGAGGACGCTCCCGCCAACCCCGATCCCGACGCCGAGCGCATCGACTGCGGCGGCATGGTGCTCTGCCCGGGCTTCATCGATCCGCACGTGCATCTGCGCGAACCGGGCGATTCGCAGAAGGAGACCCTGCTGACGGGTCTTGCGGCAGCAGCGGCCGGAGGATTCACTGCGATCGCAGCGATGCCGAATACCCGGCCGCCGCTGGACAATCCGGAGCTGATCAAGCGGCTGCATGACGATGCGGCGGCGCTCGGGGGTCCGCGCTGTTATCCCATAGGCGCGGTGACGATGGGGCGCGACGGCCAACGAATCGCCGCGTTGCGGGGCATGGCTGCGGCCGGAGCAGTCGCCTTTTCGGATGACGGAGCAGCGACCGGCTCGCTCAAGGCCCTTTACAATGCGGCTCGCTCGATCGCGGACTTGCCACATCCGTTTCTCTCTCACTGCGACGACCACAGTTTCTCCGGTGCGCTCATGCACGAAGGCATCGTGAGCGACCGGCTTGGCATCCCCGGTACGCCGCCCGTCTCCGAAGCGGCGATCGCCGCGCGCGATCTCATGGTGGCGCAGGCGACCAGCAAAGCCTGGCACCTCTGCCATGTCAGCGCGGCGCAAACGATCGGCGTGTTGCGCTGGGCCAAGACGCAAGGCGTCCGCGCCACCGCTGAAGCCACGCCCCATCACTTGCAATGCACCGACGAATTGCTGCTCGGCTTCAACGCCCGCTGGCGCGTGAATCCGCCACTGCGCTCCGCCGAGGACACGGCGGCCGTGCGCCAAGCTGTGATCGAAGGCCTCATCACGATTTTCGCGAGCGATCACGCACCGCACACCGAGGCCGAAAAGGAACCGCCGCTCTCCCATGCCTGTGTCGGCTTTAGCGGCTTGGAGACGGCAGTCGGGGCCACATTCTACGCGTTGCCGGAGGTCGCGCTCCCCACGATGATCGCAAACTTCTCCACCAATGTCGCAACTATGCTGGGCGTTCCCGGCGGCACGCTCGCGCCCGGTGCTCCCGCGGACATCACCGGGCTCTATCTGCAACGTCCTTGGGTCGTGGACCCAAAACGATTCCACTCCAAAGGTCGCGTCACGCCCTTCGAAGGCATGAGCTTCACGGTGAAGCCCGCGCTCATGGTCGTCGGCGGAGAGATCGTCATGCGTGACGGCGAGGTTCGCGGTGAACGGCTCGCCGCGGCTCTGCCGGGACTAGCAATCTCGTGACGGCGGCGCTTTTATTGCTGGCCGATGGCACGAAATTCGAGGGTGACGGCATCGGTCCACCGGGCCACGTCAAAGGCGAGGCAGTCTTTTTCACCGGCATGACCGGCTACGAGGAAGCGCTCACCGATCCGTCTTACGCTGGGCAGATCCTCACGTTTTGCTATCCGCTCATCGGCAATTACGGCATCGACCCCGCGGTGCGACAGCACACGACTATTTGCGCCTCCGGTGCGGTCTTCAAACGAGTCAGCCGGCATCCGAGCCACTATCGCAGCACGGGATCACTTGCAAATTGGCTTGCGGCGAGCGGCGTGCGCGCTCTTGAAGGCGTCGACACGCGCGCGCTCGTCACGCGGCTGCGTGAAGCCGGCACCATGCGGGCGGTCATCGCGGTCGGGGAAGAAGCGATCGCAAAAGCCGGCGCAACCCTCAAGCAATATTTGGAAGAACCGCTTGGCACGCCGCAGCTCGTCGCTTCCGTTTCCGTGCACGATGCAGAGAAGCGCAGCGACGGACCGGTGCGCGTGGCGCTGCTCGACTGCGGTGCGAAAGAAGGCATCGTGCAAGGTCTGAGCGCCGCGGGCGCGCAGGTCGTGGAAATTCCGTACGATGCAAGCTTCGACGAGCTGCTCAAGCTCGACGTCGAAGGACTCGTGATCAGCAACGGACCGGGCGACCCCGCAGAACTCGACAAAGTCGTGGCCACGCTGCGGCGCGTCGTCGCGCACGGCCGCCTGCCCACGTTCGGCATCTGCCTCGGACACCAGCTGTTAGCCGAAGCGCTAGGCGCGAAGACGTACAAGCTGAAGTACGGGCATCGCGGCGGCAACCAGCCGGTACAGGACTGCCGCAGCGGCGAGGTCATCATCACGGCGCAAAACCATGGCTATGCAGTCGATCCGGAGACGCTGCCCGAGGGCGTCGAGCAAACCATGGTCAACCTCAACGACGGCACCAACGAGGGGCTACGGCACAGGTCGCTGCCGATCAGGTCGGTTCAGTTTCATCCCGAGGCGTCGCCCGGTCCAGCCGACGCTCGGCATTTTTTCGCGGACTTCATGGCCGACATCACACGCGAACGAGCCAAAGCGTGAACCCAAACACAACCGCTCGGTCCGTCCTCGTCATCGGCTCAGGGCCGATCATCATCGGCCAGGCCGCCGAGTTCGACTACGCCGGCGTGCAAGCGTGCCGGGCGTTGCGCGAAGAGAAGGTGCGCGTCATCCTTGTCAATTCCAATCCGGCCACCATCATGACCGACCCCGAAATGGCGGATGCGGTCTATTTGGAACCGCTCGTGCCGGCGCACGTCGAAGCGATCATCGCGCGTGAACGCCCGGATGCGCTATTGGCAACGCTCGGCGGCCAAACCGGTCTGAACCTCGCTGTGGCGTTGGCGGAACGCGGCGCGCTCGAACGGTACGACGTGCGGCTGCTCGGCACGCCCTTGCAGACCATCCGCTTGGCTGAAGATCGCAAGCTCTTCAAAGAGGCGATGCAGCGCATCGGCGAACCGGTGCCCGCGTCTGCGATCGTCACCAGCCTCGAAGAGGCGCACGCATTTTCCAAGACCGCCGGCTATCCGCTCATCGTGCGACCCGCATATACGCTGGGTGGCACGGGCGGTGGCATCGTGCACGACGAGCAAGAGCTCAACTACATCGTCAAAACCGGCCTTGCGGCCAGCATCATCCACCAGGTGCTGCTCGAGTCCTCGCTGCTGGGCTGGAAAGAAATCGAGTACGAAGTGCTGCGCGACGGCGACGACAATTGCGTCACCATCTGCAACATGGAGAACATCGATCCGGTCGGCATCCACACCGGAGATTCGATCGTCGTCGCACCCTCGCAGACCCTGTCCGACCGCGACTACCAACGCTTGCGCAGCGCGGCCATCAATATCATCCGCAGTCTCAAGGTCGAGGGCGGGTGCAACATTCAGTTCGCGCTCGATCCGCACGGCGACGGCTATCAGGTCATCGAAGTCAACCCGCGGGTTTCGCGTTCATCGGCACTCGCGAGCAAAGCGACGGGTTACCCCATCGCCAAGATCGCGACGCAAATCGCATTGGGGTGGCGCTTGCCCGACATTCCCAATCCGGTCACGGGCGTGACGAAAGCCGCGTTCGAGCCCACGCTCGACTACTGCGTCGTGAAGATTCCCCGCTGGCCGTTTGACAAGTTCCCGTTCGCCGACGCGCGCTTGGGCACGCAAATGAAGTCGACCGGCGAGGTCATGGCGATCGGACGCACGTTCAGCGACGCACTGCTCAAGGCGGTGCGCGGCCTCGACATCGGGCGCGATTCGCTCACCGGCTGGGCCTTCGAACAGTGGAGCTCGGATGAGCTCGACGACGTGCTGCGCGTCCCCACGCACGAACGTCTTTTCGTCGTCGCCGAAAGTTTGCGCCGCGGCCGCAGCGTGGCAGACATCGCAGCGCTCACCGCGATCGACCCGTTCTGGCTCTGGGAGCTGCACGACATCGTCAACCTGGAGACGAGCTTGCGCCAAACCGCACAGGCAGCGGCGCCCGCACACCTGCTGGACGATGCCAAGAAGATGGGCTTCAGCGATAGCGTCATCGCACGCTTGACGCACGCGACGCTAGCGGAAGTTCGCGAACGGCTGACCCTGCCCGATCGGGATTCCTATAAGATGGTCGATACGGCGGCGGCGGAGTTCCCGGCCCGGTCACCATATTATTACGCGAGTAGCGGCGAAGCCGACGAGCTGCGCAAACCGCCGGAACGATCGGTCGTCGTGGTCGGCAGCGGCCCGATCCGCATCGGCCAGGGCATCGAATTCGATTATTCGTGCGTGCACGCGGCTTGGGCATTACGCCGAGCGGGCGTGGGCGCGGTCATGCTCAACAACAACCCCGAAACGGTGAGCACCGATTTCGATATCTCGGACGTGCTCATCTTCGAGCCGCCGTGCGCCGACGAAGTCGAACAGGCCGTGCGGACCACCGGCGCTCTTGGCACGCTGCTGAGCTTCGGCGGTCAGACCCCGATCAATTTGGCGCGCCAGCTCAAGCGGCGCGGCATCCGCGTGCTCGGCACCAATCAAGAATCGCTCGACCTCGCCGAAGACCGTAAGAAATTCGACGCCGTGCTGGCGCGTTTAGGGGTAGCGCGGCCGCAGGGCCAGACCGCGATGTCGTTCCGCAAAGCGCGCGAGATCGCACGATCGATCGGCTTTCCGGTCCTGGTTCGGCCGTCGTACGTGCTGGGCGGGCGCGGCATGGAGATCGTATATAATGAAGCGCAGCTGGCGGCCTACGCGGAAAGTGCACCGCCCATCAAGCCGGGCGCACCGCTGTTGGTCGACAAGTACGTCGCCGGCACCGAGGTCGAAGTCGACGCCGTCTTTGACGGCACCGATATCTGCATTCCCGGCATCTTCGAACACGTCGAGCGGGCGGGGATCCACTCCGGTGATTCGATAGCCGTTTATCCGCCGCAAACGATTACCGCAACGATGCAGCAGCGTATCGCGGACGTCACCCGGCGGTTGGCCATGGAATTACGCATCCGCGGCCTCATCAATGTCCAATACATCGTCGCCGGGGACGACTTGTACGTCATTGAAGCCAACCCGCGCGCCAGCCGTACCGTGCCGATCATCGCAAAACTCACCGGCGTGCCACTGGTCGCCGCCGCGACTGG
>DATGHT010000304.1:0-5518 GCA_035307865.1 Candidatus Eremiobacteraceae bacterium
CACGTTGTGGCGGCGCGCATCCCCGATGAGGGTCGAGGGTGAATAAAATCCCATCGGCTGTGCGTTGATGAGCGCGGCGTAAAACTCAGGTGCGTACATGCGCTTGAGGTAGGCCGACACGTAGACGATGAGCGCAAATGATGCGGCGTGTGATTCCGGAAACCCGTAGTCCGCAAACGCGTTGAGCATGTGGTAAAGCCGCTCCGCCAGCGCGCGCTCGATGCCGTTGCGTTCCATGCCGTCCAACAACCGTCCGCGCAGGCGCTCCATCTTCTCGTGCGAGCGCTTGTGGCCCATGGCGCGCCGCAGTTCATCGGCTTGACCGGGCGTGAAACCCGCTGCTTCGATCGCCAGGCGCATGCCCTGCTCTTGGAAGAGCGGCACTCCCAGCGTGCGTTCCAGCACCGGCTCGAGTTTAGGATGCGGATAGGTCACGGGCTCCAAGCCACGCCGGCGGCGGATATACGGATGCACCATATCGCCTTGGATCGGGCCGGGGCGGATGATGGCGACTTGCACGACGACGTCGTAGAAGCGGCGCGGTTGCAGCCGCGGCAACGTCGCCATCTGCGCCCGCGATTCGACCTGGAACAGACCCACGGTGTCCGCTTCGCACAGCATGTCGTAGATGCGGGGATCGTCGCAGGCTTTGAGATCGGCGAAATCGATTTTCACCCCGCGGCTGCGTTCGATATCGGCCAGCGCAAGTTCGATGGCGTTGAGCATGCCCAGCCCGAGGATATCGATTTTGATAAGTCCGAGCGTGGCACAGTCGTCTTTATCCCAGCACAGAATCGTGCGGTCCGGCATAGCGGCCGGCTCGAGCGGCGCCACGTCGATGAGGGGCGAGCGAGTGATCACCATGCCCCCGACGTGCTGGCTCAAGTGACGCGGAAAACTGTCGATGCGCCGGCAGAGCGCGTACAGCCGCTGCGCCGTGTCCCCGGCTAGATCGACTTGCAGGGCCGGCGGCAAGCTTTGGATGGCGTGTTCGACTTCCGCGGCCGTCATCGGCACGTGCTCCCCGTGCTTGGTGACCCCGAGCGCGGTGTGCCGCGGCACGGCATCGATCTCTTGCGCTTCCTCGCCGACGTCGATGGCGGAATGCACGTCCAGAGATTTCGCAAGCGCATCGACTTGGTCGAGCGAGAGACCCAGCGCTTTGCCGATGTCGCGCACCGCGCTGCGCGCCCGGTAGGTGATGACTTCTGCCACCATGCCCGCGTGTTCGCGGCCGTAACGCTGATAGATATATTGGATGAGCGCTTCGCGTTGATCGCCGGACGGCGTGTCCAAGTCGATGTCAGGCGGCTCGTCACGCTCCTCTGAAAGAAACCGCTCGAACAGGAGCTTGAGCCCGACCGGGTCCACGCTCGTGAGTTCGAGCGCGTAGCATACGGCGGAGTTGGCAGCCGATCCGCGGCCTTGCACGACGATCTTGCGCTCCTTGGCGAAGCGCACCATATCCCAGACGATGAGGAAGTAACCGGCAAGCTCGAGCTTCTCGATGACCGCCAGCTCGTGGGCGATCTGCGCGCTGACGGCGGGAGTGACCGGCCGGTAACGTTGCTGTACGCCGGCATGCACCAGCTTATAAAGATAGGAAAATGCGGTTTCCCCCGGCGGGAGCGGAAAATCGGGGAACTCGTTGTGCAGGCGCCCCAAGCGGAACTGGCAGCGCTGCGCGATCGCAACCGAGTTCACGACCGCGCGCGGATGCTCGGCGAACAGTTGCGCCATGGCAGCCGGCGGCCGCAGGTAATACTCGCCGTTGGGGCGGAGCCGCGTGCCGGCTTCCTCGAGCGTCGTTTTCAAGCGGATGCAACTGAGGACGTCGGCAAGGTCGCGGTGCTGCGGCAGCGCGTAGTGCACGCCACCCGTTGCGACGACGCCGAGTTCCAGTGTGTCCGCGAGCGCGGTCAGGGAACGGATGCGGGGACCGTCATCGGGCAGCAGATGGCGTTGCAGTTCGATCCAGAAATTACCCCAGCCGAACATGTCGCGCAGCTGCGCAGCGCGTTCGCACGCAGCGCGAAAGTCACCCTGGCCGAGGAGCTGAGGTATGGCCCCGTGTTCGCAGCCCGAGAGCGCGATAAGTCCCTGGGCATGCTGCGCCAGCAGCGCATACGGGGTTGCGGGTTCGCCGCGTTTGTGATCCAGCCGCGCGCGGCTCAGCAGCCGCGACAGATTCGCATAACCGGTTTTGTTTTCGGCAAGCACGACGAGATGGCTGCGATCCTCGAGCGTCAGTTCGGCACCGATGATCGCAGGGATAGCTTCTTCTTTTGCCATGTGCGCGAAACGCACCGCGCCGTAGAGGCAGTCGCGGTCGGTGATGGCGATGCCGCTGAGGCCGTGCTGTTTGGCGGCGAGCACGAGCTCTTCCGGGTGCGAGCCGCCTTCCAGCAGCGTGAAGTTCGAGTGCGCGTGCAGTTCCGCGTATTGTTCCATCACAGGCGCAACCTAGTTCAATCAAACACGCCGTGCACGTACCAGCAATCGTTGCGCAGATCGCGATACGCGAGGATCAGCGCTCCGCTTGCGTCCACCAGCTGGTAATAATCGCGCTCGACCGGACGCTCCCACCAGCTTTCGCTCAAACGAAACGGACCCGCATAGGCGCGGTGCTGCTCGGGCGCTTGCATGGGTTTCGGCGGGTCCAGCAAGCGTAAAGCAGGCGCCCAGGTCTGCGGCACGCCGGCCTGCCCGTGACGCGCCGGAAAAATGCCGGGAATTTTCGCGGCATTTTTTGCCGCGCCGTTTTTCGCGGCGCGAGTGCGCGCGGGCGGCCGCTGCTCGAACTCGCGCGGCGAACCGATCGGCAGCGCGCGCTGCATGCGTTCCGGCAGGCGCGATTTTTCCGGTTGCGGCTGCAAGCGCACCACGTCGTGCGGGTCGAGCGCGGCCCGCAAGCGCGCTAAGGTGGCCGCGAGTGCGGTGCGGCGCGACGCGCCGCTGCCGTCGAACAGCGCCAGCTGCGGCGGCGGCTCGTTGCAGGGCAAAGCACGGACGATAAGCGCGTCCACAGCGGGCACGTCGTCTCGCGCTTCCAACGCGATGCGTGCCAGATCGAACATCACGCTCATGGAAGCGGTCGGCTCCGCCAGCAGCACCGGCACTTGCAACACCGCCGGCGCAGCGGTGTCGTTGCCGCAATGCAAACCATTGTTGCCGGCGTCCAGTGCCAGAATCACCTCCACCCGGTCGCACACCTGTGCCGCACCGCTCAGCCGCCCCGCCAGGTTGCCCAGACACCCGCGTAAGGCGAACAGCAACGGTTCGAGTTGCTCGACCGCGCCGTCGAAGGCAAAGCGTTCCTCGTAGACTGTGGCAGTACGCCGCGGCTGCAAAATCGTGTCGTCCAGGCCTGCCGCCAAGCGCGCATACGTGCGCGCGCGCTCGCCGAAGCGCGCTGCAAGTGGAGCGGTCGGCAAGGCGGCGATTTGTCCGAGCGTGCGCAAGCCGAGAATGTCGAAGCGATCCGCATCGCCCGGCGCCAGCGGCAGCAATCCGATCGGCAGCGGCGCAAGGAAGGCCGCGCTCTTGCCAGCCGGTACCACACTACAGCCACGCCCGCTGCAGGCCGCACAACGCGCGGTGAACTTGTCATCTGCAATCGCGGCGGCGACGGTGAACCCCAGCTCTGCCACCAATGCCACTGCGGCTGCCAGCGCTTCCGCTTCGCCGCGTGGCAGGCCGCTCGCATCGAAAAAATACACGCCGGGCAGCGCACCTTCTACATGAGGGCTGCAGCTTTCCAAGGCGTCGAGCAGCTCGCAAGTGACGCTGCGTTCGGCGGCTTCGTTGCGAGCCACCACGACCAGACCAGGGCAGGCTGCACGCGCTTGTTTGGGAGTCATGCCGGCCTGCACACCGGCAGCCGCAGCGTTGTGCGCCACGATTTCCCGTCGGTTGGCTCCCTCGGCCACGGCGATGGGCCGCGTGGCGAGGCTGGGATTGGCGCGCATGCACACGTCGGCGACAAAGCGCGGGATCACAAGACAGGCCACGCGCGTTAATTTCATAGATGTGCTGCTTTCGCTAACGTATGGCCGATCGTGCTTGCTGCAGCCGGCAGCGAGGGCAGCAAACTCTCGTTGCTCACCGGCCAGCTGCCCAGTACGTCGGGTGCGAACGCTTGGAACGAAAACGCCTTGCCCGGCGCGACCGTCCGCGCTTTGGCGATCTCCATGTCGATCGCATAGCCCAGCAAACGACCGCCGCCGTCGTCACCGGGTTGCCACAACGGCGCGATACCACGCGCCCACAAGCGCAACGTGGCGAACGATGCCAGCGCTTGACTGTGGCCTTGCGACAGCACGAGCAGCGTTGTGCCGGTCTTTTCGGCTTGTGCCACCAGCCGCGCGCAATGATGCGTCTGCAACATGCTGCCGGCACCAGCGTCGACCACCACGACGCTGCACGCCCCGCCGCGGACCAGCGCATCGACCGTACGCAAAAATGCGTGGGCGTTGCGTGGTCGCGTGACGATGAGATGCTGTGGATCGACTCCGGCTGCGCACGCCGCCGGTGAAAAAAACGTGCCTTCGGGATCGACGTACGCCGCGATATCGCCGCAGGCGATACGGCTCGCTAAGAGCGCATACGCAAGCGTTGTCTTTCCAGAAGAACAAGGACCGAATATTTCCGTCAGCCGGCCACGCGGAACGCCGACCGGTGCTAAGGCGGCGTCAACGCTGCCGATGCCGGTCGGCCAGCCCGTCAGTGCGGTCACTCGGCCATGCACTGCCGCACCGTGCCAACGGCTTTGCAGTAAGGCTTTTAGAGCGGTCTGCTGCATGTGCGCCTTTTCGGAAACAGGTGGATTGTTAGTATAATCGAACATACGTTCGATTACAAGGGGGCACGGCTCACTTTTTGAAGCCAGCGAGAAATGGAGCATTTCTCAAAAACGAGTCGTGCAATCGTCGACGATATCCTCAAGCACGACCCCATTGGTGCTACCTGGGCCGGCGTGCATGATTACGATGCGCAAATACCTGACGTTTCGCTTCAAGGTTTTGCGGACGATCAGACACGCGCCAAAAAACACCTCACGACCTTGCGTGCGTGGGATGTGGCCCAACTTCCGCCGCACGAGCAAATCGACTGGAACCTGCTCGTCTCCAAGTTTGAGGTCGACCTGCGTGAGCTCGCCGAACTCGAACCCCAGCGCCACGAACCTTCCCTCTACCCCGACACCGCAATTTCCGCGATCTACTCCTTGCTCGCGCGCGACTATGCGCCGCTCGCGGAGCGCCTGCCCGCACTCGAAAGCCGCCTGCAGAAACTGCCCCAGATCTTTGCAGCCGGCAAGACCAATCTCGAGCGTTCGCCCAAGATCTGGACCGAGATCGCCATCGAAGAAACCGAAGGCGGTGCGGAATTCCTGCGCCATACCGTCGGGCCTATCGCCCAACAACATCCCGCCCTGCAACCCAGTCTTGCGAAGGCCTTAGCGGCGAGCGCGGACTACGCGGAGTTTTTGCGTTCGCGCCAATTGCAACGCGACGGCATG
>DATGHT010000305.1:0-3699 GCA_035307865.1 Candidatus Eremiobacteraceae bacterium
CAACAATTTGGCGACGCAGGCCGTCGACGGCATCAAGGCAACGTCCAAGGGACCCGAGATGGTCGAGCGCGGGCTCGCGATCGGCACGTCGCTCGCGCCGATCATCGGATACGATGCCGCGGCCGCAATCGCCAAAGAGGCTGCCAAAAGCGGGCGGACCATCCGCGAGGTGGCTCGCGAACACACCAAGCTGTCCGAGGCCGAGCTGCAACAAATCCTCGACCCGGCGCTCATGGTGGAACCCAGCGCCGACCGCGTGGGGGCGGGCGGCGGCTAGCTGAAAAAGCAAAGGATTCCGGAGCGGAAACCGGACTCGCTCGTGCCTGTCCAGAAAACTCCTCAGCAGTGTTTCCAAGGCCGGCCCGACCTCTTGTTTTCACCCTAGCGCTCGCTGCGGCAGGGCTGCTTCTCGGCGGCTGCGGCGGCGGCGGAACCATTCCCTTCGTGCCGAACCCGCGCAGCAGCGGCTCAAACCTCTCGAATCTGACGCTGGTCAGCACCGATCCGTTCATGAACCCCAGCAGCCAGCACGCCACCGAAGTCGAGCCCTCGATGACGTCATTTCAGACGACGATCGTCGCCACGTTCCAGGTCGGGCGATTTTTTGTGGCCGGTTCTTCCGACATCGGTTTTGCGACGTCGCACAACGGCGGGGCTAGCTGGATCTCGGGCTATCTGCCGGGCACGACGATTTATGCGCAGCCTGCGGGGACCTTCGATAGCGTGAGCGATCCGGTTGTGGCCTACGATGCGTCGCACGGAACCTGGCTGATCGCTTCGTTGCCAATTCTGTTCAACGGAGCGCCGGCGCCGGCCGTGCTCGTCAGCCGCTCGACCGACGGCATCACCTGGAGCCAGCCGGTTGCGGTTGCCCCCGGACAGGTGAGCAGCGACAAAGAATGGATCGCTTGCGATAACACGATCGCGAGCCCGTTCTACGGACATTGTTACGTGCAGTGGGATGACCCGGTCGCCAACGGCGTGATCCATATAAGCCGGTCGACCGACGGTGGTGCTTCCTGGAGCGCGCCTGCCAACACGGCCGGTAACGCAACCGGCATCGCCGGACAACCGCTCGTGCAGCCCAACGGCACGGTCGTCATCCCCATAGACGATTTCAACGAGTTCAATGTGCTGGCGTTCGTTTCGCACGACGGCGGAGCGACCTGGATGGCTCCGGTCACCGTTTCAACGATCTCGGTGCATTTCGTGGGCGGCAATTTGCGCAGCGGGCCGCTGCCGTCGGCCGCGATGGATGCGAGCGGAAAGGTCTATCTGGTGTGGCAGGACTGCCGCTTCCGCGCCGGTTGCAGCGCGAACGATCTGGTCTTGAGCACGTCGACCAACGGCACGCAATGGAGTGCCCCGGCACAGATCCCGATCGATCTGGTGACGAGCGGACGCGATCACTTCATCCCAGGCATCAGCATCGCGCCCGGAACGAGCGGCGCGGCCGCTCACATCGGGCTCACCTACTATTACTATACGGACAGCGCGTGCAGCGGAGGCGGAGCCTGTCAGCTCAATGCCGGCTACATCGCGTCGCACGACGGCGGAACGACTTGGAGCAACCCCACCGCGGTGGCGGGACCGATCTCGTCGGCGTGGCTGCCGCACACCGATCAAGGCGTCATGGTCGGAGATTATATCGCCTCGACGTTCGTCGGCAGCGAACCGTTCGGTGTATTCTCGATAGCGAGCGCCCCCGTGGGTGGTTTTTTCGAACAGGCGATGTACGCGTCGCGGATCGGCGCACTACCCACGGCGGCAAGCGCGCGCCGCCTGACATCCACCGCCCGTCCGATTCCCGGCGCTCATTCAGATTTCTACCATCGTCTGCGGCCTCCATATGATTCCGACTAAACGGTTCTGGAAATACGGGATCGCGGCGTTGGTGCTGCTGCTTTGCTGCGCGCCGCGCGTTGCAGAAGCGGCCGGGTACGGTGGCGTCGCGGGCTTCGTGACCGATGCCGAGGGTCAGCCGGTCAGCGGGGCGCGCATCACCTTGCTCGCACGCGATGGCAGCTATCGCGCAGTTGCAGGCTCGAGCGGCTCCTTTGGGATCGAGCAGGTCGCTGCCGGCGCCTACGCGCTAGTGGTGAGCGCGACGAACTATGAAACGATCGCAAATAGAATCGTGGCCGTCCATTCCGGCGAGGTGGAGCGCATCGACGTCGTGCTGACGCGTCAAAGCGTCGGCGCCATGACCTCGCTGGGAACCATCCGCATCAATGGGACGCTTGCGCTTGCCAAGACGTCCGCGCCCAGCGTGGAGCTCGATCCGCAAGACCTCGCCGGGCGGGGCATCGAGCAGTTGAGCGACGTGCTGTCGCAGCAGATCGCGCTGACCATGACGCGGCCCGCCGGCGGTGCGCCCGGCTTGCCGCAGACCGCTGCGTTGCGCGGTCCGGATCCTTCTGAAACGGTAATCGACATCGACGGCCACCAGGTGAACAATTCGAACACGGGAGACTTCGATCTCGAGTTGCTCGACCCAAGCGAATTTCAAAACGTGCAGATCGTGTACGGCATCGGGCCATCGTCGCTCGTCGGCGCAAACACCCAAGGCGGCGCCATCAACTTTCGCACGATCGATCCCACGGCGCAGCAGCACGGCTTGCTACGCTTCACGGCCGGTTCGTTCGGCACGTTCGGCGAGACCCTGCAGACGACGGGAACCGCCGATCGCTTCGGCTATGCGGTGTCGTATCACCGTTACACCACGAACGGTGAAGTGAATGACTATCTCGTGACCGATTCGCAAAGCGGCGCGCCGGAGTCGCTCGGCAGCGCAATTCTGGCCACCACGACGCTTGCCAAACTCCGCTACTCGCTTGGCTTGGGCGACGGTTTCATCGAAGCGACCTATCGCAACACGACCGCCTTTCGCGATCTGTCGGCACCGCTTTCGACGCCGTCGCAGGGTACGAACACGGCGCCCGCTGCGCCGTTCAGCGCGCTCGGCGACGCGAACTCGCGGACTCTCGCGCCGGCACTGGGGCTCGACGTGCAGCTGCCGCTCGGCCGGCACAACGACAACGGCGTCGCTCCGGCAACACTGATCGTGCGCCACGAAGATACGATCGATTTGCAGTCGGTGCCCAGCGATGTCGAAGCGCTGGGTAACCCGTATCTTTTCAACGCCCGGGATCATACCTACGACGACTCGATCGAATACGAACGTGGTGTCAGCACAGCGTCGCTGACCTTGCTCTACGACGTGCGCCGCGAGATGTTGAGCGCGCCCGCGGCGCTCGCACCCGGACCACCTTCGCAAACGCAAACCGGGCGCTCATTGCTAGCGCGGTACGACTGGAATGCGACGCCGAAACTCGAGCTGACGGCCGGCGCGTACCTGAGCTCGTTCGACACCTTCGGCCGTTCGATCGATCCGCGCCTGGCAGCCGTGTGGACGCCGACCAGCAACCAGGTGCTCAGGGCATCGATCGGTACTGCGTTTCGGGCGCCGCTCTTGGCAGAACGCGTTTTCAACCCGGCGCTGACCGCGGAGCGCACGACCGAATACGAGCTTGGATACGAGCGCCGTTTCGGCGACGGGCCGCTGGCGGCGAACGCGGTGTTCAACCTTTACCGCACGAATCTGCGCGACCCGATCTTTTTCACAACGGATGCAAGCGGAGCGCTGACGTTCCTCAAAAATTTGGGCGACGTCGTCTATCAGGGCATGGAGTTGCGCCT
>DATGHT010000306.1:0-2667 GCA_035307865.1 Candidatus Eremiobacteraceae bacterium
GAGCTTGTAGGGCGCCCCGATAAGCTTCAACTCGCCGACGGCCGGATGCTGGACCGTCTCGATCATCCGCCGCGCCGCGGTCTGCGGATCGGCAAGCGCCTCCGCGACCGAATTGATGCGCCCGCACGGCACGCCCGCCGCCTTGAGTTTGCGGAGCCAAATCTCGGCGGTGTCGGCAGCAAGCGCCGCCGCGATCGCGCCGTCGATTGCACCGCGGTTTTCCACCCGCGCGCGGTTTGTCGCAAAGCGCGCGTCCTTGGCCCATTCCGGATGGCCGAGTACGGCCGCGCATTTCGCAAACTGGGCATCGGTGCCGACCGCAAGCGCGATCATGGCGTCGCGTGCCTGGTAGGTCGTATAGGGCACGATGCTCGGATGCCCGTTGCCGAACCGGGCGCCGCCGCTCCCCGACACGAGCACATTCGAGGCGACATTGACCAGCATGAACAGCGCGGATTCGTAGAGCGACACTTCGACCTTCTGCCCCCGGCCGTTGCGATCATGCCGCGCATTGAGCGCGGCGAGGATCGCGTTGCAGGCGAGCATGCCGGTGCAGATATCGACAATGGCGACGCCGTATTTGGTCGGCCCTCCGTTCGGCTCGCCGCAAATGCTCATCAGCCCGGATTCGGCCTGGAGGATGAAATCATAGCCGGGCAGCGCCGCCTTCTCCCCGCTCGATCCATAGCCGGTGATGGAGCAGCGCACTGCTTGCGGGGCTTGGTCATCGAACCACGCGTCCGCAAAGCCCCATTTCGCGAGCGTGCCCAGCTTGAAATTGTCGATGACCACGTCCGCTTTGGCGATGAGCGCCGCGACAAGCTCCTGCCCCGCCGGCACCGCGAGGTTGATCGTGATTGAGCGCTTGTTGCGATTGGCGGAAACAAAATAGGCGGACTCGCCCGATGCGAACGGCGGACCCCAGCCGCGCGTATCATCGCCTGCGAGCGGCTCGACCTTGATGACGTCGGCGCCCATGTCGCCAAGCATCATGGCGCACAGCGGGCCGGCCAGCACGCGGGTGAGGTCGAGCACGCGAATGCCGGCAAGCGCGCCGTTCCGCTCGTCGCTCATGGGCGGGCTTTCTTCTCCCTCCCCACTTGTGGCAGGGCTGTCCGGGGAAGATTCACCATGTCGCGGTGCATGCTCGGCAGAATCAGTGCAACCCGATCCTTTCCGGTTGTCGAGACTCAGAAAGGGCCGAGCATGCGTTACGTCGATAGCATCCTTGGAGGGCTGCTCAAACCGATTAGTCAGCGAGAGTTTAGGGCGATTGTGGAGCGCCACGACGGCGACGCCTACGACAAGTCGTTCAAGAGCTGGGATCATCTGGTGACGCTGGTCTTTGCGCAGCTCGGCGGCATCGACAGCCTGCGTGGGCTGGTCGTCGCCGTCAACGCGAACGCCCATCATCATTACCATCTCGGTGTCGGCGAGATCGCGCGCTCGACGCTGTCGGATGCCAATAAGCGCCGCCCGGTTGGCGTTTTCGCCGATACTTTTGCGATGCTGTCGTCGAAGGGTGACCGGCACACCCGAGTTGAGGGCGCCGAGATGATACGCCTGATCGACTCCAGCCCGGTTCCGCTCGGTAAGATTTGCAAATGGGCAAAGTGGAACGGCCGCATCCGCGGCATGAAGATGCATGTCGTCTACGATCCCAACGCCGATTGCCCGCGTTGCGTCGAGATCACGGATGCGAACGTCAACGACGTCGAGATCGGCCGTCAGGTTGAGATCGAGGCCGGCATGACTTACGTGTTCGACAAGGGTTACTGCCACTTTGGCTGGTGGACGAAGATCAATGATGCCAACGCTTTCTTCGTCACGCGGGTAAAGGCAAACACCCGCTTGCGCGGGAGGGAGCGTCGGTACGTGCGCAAAATCTATGGTGACGGCTTCAAGATCATCGATGACGCCGAGGTCGCGCTCACCAGCAAAGGGGATTCCCGGCTGGCGATCCCGCTGCGACGCATCAAGGTCAAGCGCGACAAAGGCGGAATGATTACTCTCATCACCAACGACCTCAAGCGCACCGCGGTCGAGATCGCGCAGCTCTACAAGGGGCGATGGCAAATCGAGCTGCTGTTTCGTTGGATCAAGCAGCATCTCGATATCCGCAAGTTCATTGGAGCAAACGAGAATGCAATCCGGCTGCAAGTTGTCGCCGCCATGATCGCCTATTTGCTGCTGCGCATTGCCGCACGTGTGAACTGCGTCAAGATACCGGTGCTGCGCTTTGTCGAACTTGTCTGCCAACGCATCTTCATGCGACGGCCGATCAGCGAAATCGACAAGCCGCCGCCGGTCAACCCGAGCAAGTCTCAACGACGATTCTCTCGCGATCAGCTGGAGTTCTGCTATGCATGACTTTTCCCCGGACAGCCCTGCGCAAGCGGAGGAGGGTAGGGAGGGGGAACGCGGGTCTACTTCGCGCAAATTTGGGCGGGAGGAGGCTGTCATGTCAGGTGCAGTCCAAATGAAGTGCACATTTTCACCATCCGGCATCGCGGTTCTCACGGCAGTGACAACGTGGATGCTCGTCGCAGCAGACCCGGCCAACGCCCAGGCGCCGAGTGGATCACCCGGACCGCTTGCCAATTCCTGCGGTGTGCCGCCCGCGGCGAGCAGCGCTGCAGGCGGAGCCGCCAGGCTCCCGGTTTTTCC
>DATGHT010000307.1:0-5103 GCA_035307865.1 Candidatus Eremiobacteraceae bacterium
AACCCCAGAGCGAGAGTCGGCGAATTCGTCTTAAAGTTCTTGAAAGGGTAACGACCGTTGCCGGCTTTGAGACCGTCCGTTGCGTTGTAGCCCTCCAAAAAAGTCATCCACGTTTGGTAATCCGCGTTCAGAACGATAGCGGGGACCCTCTTGTCGCCCCAATCCGTGTAACAGACCGCCTGCAACCAGGTCACAAACGATGGGTTGCCGTTCAAGGCAAGCGCTCCGACGGTCGCACCGGCGTTGAAACCCGATGAAGTGCTCGACTCGCTGGCCCAGCCGCATGTGACTTGCCTCCATACCTGCTTGAACTGACGCCGTAAGCTGAGATCGTTGTTCGTGAATCGCGCACGGGCGTGACCTTGTGCATCGCAGTATGCTGAGCCATCGCCGACAAATGCGCCCAAAAGCCACGCGAGTTCCGCGCTTATCTTCGTGGTGCTTGGCGCGTCGGGTAAAGCGGCTCGCCGGAGGCGGCATCCCGCAGTTACGTCAGCTGCCTTTTTCTCCTCGGACTCCAAAAAAATCACGTGTTCGCCGGTCAGCGTGATGGTACCACAGCGTGCTTCGATACGCAGTACGTTCTTGTTTTGTTTTTGCGCAGCGTGATGATAGGCGGTGCCTTGCAGCACTCGCACAAACTGCTCGCCATCCCAAACCTCGAGGTCCGGAGTTTGGAAGCGTTGGTGCGCCCGGCCCTTCGGCTGCGCCCGTAGGACCTCGCCGATCGGCACTACATCGATGAGGTCATGTTTGCGGATGATGACCGGCGTGCTCGCGGGCACCGACTCGTGGTTGAACAGGATTCCCGAACATGCGAACAGGTCGTACGACTCGCGATAGTTGACCGTGATCCAATGACCGAATACTTTGGCAACGCCATACGGACTACGCGGATAGAACGGCGTTTTCTCGTTCTGCGGCGTTTCGACGACTTTGCCGAACATCTCGCTGCTGGAGGCTTGATAGAAGCGTGCGTCCGGTTTAACGGCGCGCATCGCTTCCAGAATGCGACCGACACCCACCGCGGTGAACTCGGCCGTCAGCACGGGCTGCGACCAGGACGTGGGCACAAAGCTTTGCGCGGCCAAATTGTAGATCTCGTCGGGCTGCGCGGCCCGGATCGAGGACGCAAGCGAATGCTCGTCCAGCAGATCGCCCGACAGCAGCGTGACTTTGTCGATGATGTGCGCGATGCGATCGAACGAGTTCGTGCTCGACCTTCGCGTCATGCCAAAAACTTGGTAACCCTTCTCGAGCAGAAACTCGGCCAGATACGAACCATCCTGCCCGGTGATGCCGGTGATCAAAGCGCGCTTTGCCATCGTGCCTGCTTTCGTTGCGCCGTCAAGCGCCGTCCTTTTTGTGCGCTAGATGCCGGCGGGTGGCCCCTCCGCCACAGTGCGTTCGTTCGCGTAAGCAACGATGCCGATTCCCAGCAGCGCAACGCTGCCACCTAGCGCTCTTATCACGGGAATCGGTTGACGGAGCAGGAGCCACGCAAACGTCGCGGTCATGATCGGTTGTGACAAGAACGCGACGGCGACGACAACCGCCGGCATGTGGCCAAGCGAGCGTGAGACGAGCGTGTGCCCGAGCACGGTTGCAACCAACGCCAAACCGAGACACACCAGCAGATCGTGGGCTGTGATCGCAGACGGCACGCGCAGGATGACCGCCGCGACCCAGACGCACAGCGCACAAGCGGCATACACGACGGTCGCATACCGTAGCGTGTCGACGCGTTGGCGCACGTGCCGCCCCAACAGCAAATAACCGGTTTCCGCGAATGCTGCGGACAGCGCCAGCGCGTCGCCGATCAGCGCACGTCCGGAAATGCGCACGTCCCCAGTCGTGATGATCACTGCACCGCACGCAGCGACTGCCATGCCGGCGATCATGAGACCCGTCGGCCGTTCGCGCAAGAACAAGGCCCCGAACGTGGCGACGAAGATTGGATCCATGCTCACGAGCAGCGCCGCGCTGGACACGCTCGTGAACTGCAGACTCAAGGCCCACAAGCAAACATCCAATGAAAAGAGCGCACCTGACAATGCGGTGGCAAGAAAGTCGGAGCGGCCGAAGGTCGCACGCCGCTGCGCGCCGCTGCCGCGTCGCGACAACCACAAGAGCGGCAGCATGAGCGCCGTCGCCATCAGCATGCGATACGAGACGATGGTGAGAACCGGCGCGGTCGCAAGCTTATAGAAAACGCCGGCCATCGCAAGGCCGGCGATTCCCAGGGCGAGCAGCGCGTAGCGGCGGAACGCGATACGCGGACTCGAAACGCTCTGCGCGCTCAACCTCGGGGGTGACTCACAGTCAGCTTCCGCTTGCGGCTGCTTGGCGCTGGCGTTCTTGTGCGCGCTTCTCCGCGCGCTGGCGGTAACGCAGCTCCGCCTCGCGGTAGCGCAATTTTTCGTCTTCGGTTTCCGGAATGACCGGCGGAACAGGCACCGGCTTGCAGTGCTCGTCCAATGCGACGAAGATGAGCAAGGCGGTGGCCACGTGGTTGCGCTCTCCGGTCGCCAAACGCTCGGCTTCGATGCGCACGCCCACTTCCATCGAGCTGCGGTGAGCATAGTTAACGGACGATTTGAGCACGACCATGTCGCCGACGTGCACCGGGTTTAGGAAATCCAAGCGATCGATGCTCGCCGTCACACACAATCTGCCCGAATGCCTGATCGCGGCCGCGGCCGCGGCTTGGTCCGCCAGCTTCATGATGACGCCGCCGTGAATGTTGCCCATGGGGTTCGTGTCGGCCACTTCTACTAAAGTAGCGAGCACCGTGGCGGAGGCTGCGACCGGCTTGCCCTGCAAGGCACGCGGGGCTTGGTTTTCCTGCATAGGGCGGGCCTTCGTGCCTCCAAACGAGAAACCCCGGGCGAAACTTTTCCGGCTCTGTTAAGGTAGATTAAGCAACGGAGGTTCCGCGATTTTAGCGCAGGTGACGGATGAGGCTCTGGTAGCCAGCGTCCTATCCGGGGACAGCAGTGCCTTTGCGCCTCTCGTGGAGCGACACAAACGAGGTATCGTGAACTTTATCTACGCGGTGGTGCGCTCGAGCGAAGACGCCGACGATTTGAGCCAGGAAACATTTATGCGCGCCTACGCTCACCTGGGAACATTCAACCCGAGGCTGGCAAAATTCTCCACCTGGTTATATCAAATAGCGCGCAACACCGCCCGCACCCATCTCGCAAAAGATCGGCGCCGCCCGCCCACCGAAGATCTCTACGAAGACGAGACGCTGGAACAAAAACTTCCCGATCAGCGCATGGAAACGGCACCCGAGGAACGGCTCATCGCCGCCGACGACGAGCGGACGCTGCGCGGCGCGCTGCACCACATTCCGGAAAAAATGCGCACCGCGCTGGTGCTGCGCTACTTCCAGCATTTGGAGTATCAGGAAATCGCGGACACCATGCAAGTCTCTTTAGGCAACGTCAAGACGCTGATCCACCGCGGCAAGGCTGCGCTGGCGCGTCAGCTCGCGGCGACGGTGCCGCCGCCGACGCGCAACATCGCGTTACAACCGGAGGTGTTGAATCGTGAAATGCTCTGCGTGTAGGGCACAACTGGACGCATATCGCGACGGCGATGTGAGCCCGAACGTCGCCTCCGCGGTCTCGACGCATCTCGCGCAATGCGGGGAGTGCCAGGCATTTCTTGACCAACTGGTCTCTGTCGAACGCCGCTTGCTGCAGGTTCGTTCCATCGAACCGCGCGCCGATTTCACCCAGCTCGTCATGGCGAACATCGCGAGGCTGCCTGCGCCGGTCGCGGTCCGGCAGCGCATGCGCATCTGGTGGCTGGGCGTCTACGAGCTTGTGGCTTGGAGCATCTTGCTGACGCTCACCGCGACCGGCATTCTCCACTGGCAGTCCGTCGTCGCCGAAGCGGGCGTGCTGCTTGGAACGGTTGGTTTGGCGGGCGCCGACCTGTATCGTGCCGGAGCCCATTTCCACTTGCTCACCTTTGCGGCTGCGGGAGTCGCCCTTGAATGTATCGCCTTTGCGGTTCTTTTGACTGCGGGCCGCAACTACCTCAGCAGCCTGCGCAGAACGATCTTTGGAGCTCAACCCTCATGAAGCCCGTCCAGCGCGCTCAGGCTCGCCGCGTATTGCTCCTCCCCGTCGCACTGCTCGCGGTCCTCTGCTGCTGGCTGGCGCCGGCGGCGGCATTCGCATCGTCCGACAGCAGCGACGACATGGTTGTCTTCGGCGGCCATCAAGTGGTCCAGGCAGGGCAAGAAGTAAACGGCGACCTTGTCGTCTTAGGCGGCAGCGCCGACGTCTATGGAACCGTCCACGGCGACGCGGTCGCGATCGGTGGGCGCATTTATGTTGCGCCGCAAGGCGCCATCGATGGTAGTTTCGTCAGCCTGGGCGGTTTTATCGACAACGAATCTACGACCACGCCGCACACCCGGACGCACGTGCCGCATCACACGATCGTGCCGCCCGTCATGCCGATGCCGACCGAGGCTCCGCAACCTGTGACGCCCGAGGAATCGTCTTCCGGTAGCGGATGGACGACATTCGTGCTCGTCGACGCGGTCCTGGTGCTGCTCGGGTTCCTGCTGTTCCCAGTCAAGACGCGCGAAGCCCTGGGTCATCTCTTGGAAAACCCATTGATCGCGGGCGTCGTAGGATTTTTCTCCCCGATCATTCTCGCGCTCGTGCTCACGGCGCTGGCGATCACGGTGATCGGCATCCCCTTGATCCCGCTCGTGCTCATCCTGACCGCGATCGGCTACCTGATCGGCAAAGCCGCGCTGGCTGAGTTCCTGGGCACTCGGCTATTTGAAATCGCGCGCGTGCAAGTTCCCGCGCCCTTGGCCTCGCTGCTGGTGGGGTTGGTGGTTCTCACCGTCGTCTCGTTGTTCGGCTGGGAAGGCATCGTGATCTACTTCTGCATCGCTGCGATCGCGTTCGGAACGGCGTTCTATGGATTCGGCCGAGCGGTGAACAATCGCCGCCGGTTCAGCACGTTTCCACCGGCCCCGCCGCCGTCACCCGCACCGCACGAGTTCGCGCCTCCGGCCGGCCCCGCGCCCACCGGGCCTCCGGCCGTTCAGTAACCGCTCGCTCGCGCGAT
>DATGHT010000308.1:0-12041 GCA_035307865.1 Candidatus Eremiobacteraceae bacterium
AGCTGCCCCGCCTTGTGCACATTGGAAGGAGGCATGACAAAATCCGCTCGCGTTACGGAAGTCTAGAAGAAACTAATGAATTATCGGGCCCGTCTGCACGACCTCGAATTGGTTCGCCGGCACCGTTTTAATTTGGTCGAGATCGCTGTCGTTCCAGCTCGTGTTCGTCTCACCGGTGATGAACCAATCCGAACCGTTATCGGCAACGATCATGCCGTACTTTTTCAGCGCCGTCAGCACGACGCGTGATTCACCCGTGAAGTGCGAAATGTCGTAGCTGGCTTTGAGCCGGACGCGCAATCCCATCGGCGGGTCGTTCGGGTCGGTCGAGCTGCTCGCGTAGTGGGTTGCGGGATGGATGAAGCCTTTCTGGGTTTGATGGACGGTGAAGCGCAGCGCATGATTGATGGCGCCCTGTTGCACTTCATAGTAGCGAACCAATCCCGCAAAGATGGGTAAGCCCGCCGCATCCGCTGAGGTCCAATAGTCCGGGCGCAATGCGTTCGAATTGAAATGGAAGATCGCGCCCGAGCCCGCGTTCCAGCCGGGACCAACATAGTACGATGAAAACGTCTCGTACAAAACGCAATTGTCGCGATCGATGACGAGGACATGCCTGTCACCCGTCGCGCTGGGGCCGCCTTCCACGGGCGCGTTGGCCGGGAAAGGATAGGGGCCAGGGTCGCTTTCACTCGCGTACGTGAACGTCATCGGGACTCGCGGCTGGGTGCCGGGCACCGTGATGTACGGAATGCCGTACGTTGGGTTCGACCCGAAATCGGGGTGCAGATTTTTGGTGAACGCGTTCATGTGCGCGAGGTAGTTCGCCGAGTTCGGGTCGACCGGATAGCCCGAGATGTCCGTATTCCATGGATTGTTCGAGGGGAAGACCTGGCAACCGGCGATCATGGGCGCGCCCGACGCCGCACTCGCAGTGGGGCTGGGCGAAGGAGATGGCGAGGGGCCGCTCGAGCGCGACGGTGTTGGGCTCGTGCCAGGAGTGGGGCTTGCGCCACCCGGGTTCGGACCACCCGGCGCATTCAACGCGCCCCCGCCTCCGCTGCACGCGGCAACGAAAATCAGGAGTCCGCTGAGCGCAAAGGCCGCCAACCGCTTCATGCTGTAATCGGTCGGATATCGGCGACCGCGTTCCCTCGATGGCGTTCAAAATGCGACGGCGGACACAGGAACGGCGCGATTTTTCAGCGCGCCGTCGATCCTATATTCAACCAGTGCGTCGCTTCCCTACATTAGACTGCGGTCGGTTCCGGTAGAGCCCGCTCCCCTTGTGGCTCTTCTTCGGCGGCCTCAAGCAATCGCTGGACGCGCCGCGCATGGAACCGTTCCATCCAGCCGACCAGCCAAACGTAGATCACCGGCACCAGGAAGAGGGTGAGCAACAGCGAGCTCATGAGGCCGCCGATGATCACGGTACCGATCGACTTGCGAAACTCGGCGCCCTCGGTGATGCCCATCGCCAGCGGCAGCATGCCGAAGATCATGGACATCGTCGTCATGATGATCGGCCGGAACCGGATCGCCGCCGACTCTTGCATCGCTTGCGCAACCCCGAGCCCGCGTTTGCGCATGGTATTGGCATAGTCCACCAGCAAGATTCCGTTTTTCGCGACCAAGCCGGTCAACATGACGATGCCCAGCATCGAGAAAATGTTGAGCGTCTGGCCCTGGAAATAGCGCACGTTCGGGAAGATGCCGTGCAATACGTTGACCACGGTCAAGAGCCCGGAGACGCCGATGAAAGCCAGCGGCACCGAAAACATGATGATGAACGGCGTCAGATAGCTGCGGTACAGGATGACGAGCAACGCATAGATCAGCAAGAACGACGTCAAGAGCGCAATGCCGATCTTCTGCATGGAGTCGGTCAGCAGCTGGCTGTCGCTGCCCTCTTGCGTCTCGAGGTGCACTCCGGCAGGCAAGAACGTGGATGACTTCAGCGCGGTATCGATCTTGCTCGTCACCTTGCTGATGGGAGCGCCGTTTTTGGTATCCGCGCTCACCGTGACGATGCGCTGGCGGTCCTGACGGTTGAGCTGGGTCGGCTCTGTCATCCACTTGAACGTCGCGACCGAGCCGAGCGGCACCAAATCGCCGGTGGTCGAACGGATCATGACGTTCTCGAGCTGCTGCTGGTCGTTGCGCGTTTGCGGCGGCAGCTGCACGATCGCGTTCACGAGCCCCTCTGGCATGCGCACCTTGGTGCCGATGACGCCGCCGGTAGCGGCACGCGCGCCCGCGGCCGCGGCTTCGGGCGAGATGCCGAGCAACGCGGCGCGATCGCGATTGATGTCGATCTCAAGCCTGGGCCCGGCGATCTGCGTGCTCGTTTCCACGTTGCCGGCATCCGGAAGCCCGACAATGAACAGTCGCAGTTTCTCTGCAGCCGCTTCAACCGCCTCATTCGAAGCGCCCGTGAGGGTGTATTGAATGGGAAGCTGTCCACCATTTTGTCCGTGCGAAGCCTCGATGCGAGCTCCGGGGACGAGATAACCGAGTTTTTGCGCCGCGGCGATCACTTGATCTTCGTTGTGACGCTTCGCTTGATCGAGCGTGACGTAGATCTCGGCGACGTGGCCGCCGCGCACGCCGTTCTTATGACCGGTCGTGCCGTTGATCGCTTGCACGCCGTCAACTTTGGCAAGAGCGCGCTCCAACCGCACTACGCCCGCTTGGGTGATGGCGATCGGCGTGCCCGGTGGATAGGTCACGTCGATGACCGCAAAGCCCCAGTCGGTCGTAGGCTGAAACTCAAACGGCACGATCTGCAACCCGATCGGCACAAACGACAGCAGCACCAACACCAGACAGCCGACCGCGACGACCCACGGGTGCTTGAGCGCCCACTTGAATCCGCGATCGTGATAGGCGCGGCGCAGCCCCTCGAAGCGGTCCGCGAACCAGTTGATGAACCTGTTGAACACGTCGCGCAGCCGGAAGCTGCGGCTGATGTCGAGCGGGGAATGGGCGGGGCGCGGGCGACGCAAGAGCGCCCACTTCGCGGCCAACAGCGGTGTCAGCGTGAACGAGACGAGCAGCGAGAACAGCGTGGCGACCACGATGACGAGGCCAAACTCGTGCAAGAACTCGCCGACGATTCCGGCCATAAACGCGATCGGGGCGAACACGACGACGTCGACCAGCGTGATTGCGATGGCCGCGTTGCCGATCTCCGTCCGGCCTTCGATCGCCGCATCATCGGCTGATTTCCCCATAAGCCTATGGCGGGTGATGTTTTCAATGACGACAATGGAATCGTCGACCAAGATGCCCACCGTGAGCGACAAGCCCATCAAGGAGAGAATGTCCACCGTAAAGCCGAGCGCCCACATCACGAAGAACGTAGCCAGCAAGGATGCCGGAATCGCGATCATCACGACGAGCGCGCTGCGCCAGACGTGCAAGAACAGCAAGAGCACGATCGCGGTCAGGATGATGCCTTCAAAAAGATTCTGCAGCACGCCGTTGATGGAGTCGTGCATGAAATCGAAATCCGCTTCCAATTCCTTGAAGTGGAGTTTCGGATATTTCGACGCGAGCTGCTTGAACTCGGCGCGCGTTGCATCGGTCGTGTTCTTCGTATCGCTGTTGGCGTCGCGCACCACTTGCACGATGACGCCGTTGCCGGCGTTGTAGGTCGAAATCTCGCGCTGGTCGGCATAGCCGTCCACGACGGTCGCGACGTCTTGCACCCGCAGCTGGGTGGTCGCGCCTCCGGGTATGGTCAGCGGCAGCCGGCCGAGCTCCCAAGCATTGCGGATATCCGCGCGGACGCCGATCGTCGACTCTTGTGTCGGCTGGTCCATCCGCCCGCCGGGCAAGCTGACGTTACCTTGGCTGACGGCTGCGGTGACGTCGTTGAGGGTGCCTCCGACGGATTGCAAGCGTCCGAGGTTGGGCTCGATCGTGAACTGACGGGTGTAAGTGCCGCTCGCCGACGCTCCCCCGACGCCCTTGACCGCCCGCAGGTCGGGGATCAATTCGTTGTTGACGATGTTCGAGAGGTCGCTCGGAGAGACGCCCGGCGCATCGATCGCCTCGAGCAAAATCGGACTGCCGGTGGTGTCGTTCTTCGAGACGAAGGGCGGGTCCAAATCGGTCGGCAGATTCACTCGCGCGGCGTCGACGGCTTGTTGCACGTCGGTGGCTGCGAAATTGACGTCGGTGCCTAGCTTGAACTGCACGTCAATGAAACCGATCCCGTCTTCGATGGTCGAATAGATGTGATTGACGTGCGCCACGTTCTGCAATTGATCTTCGATCGGACGGACGATCAGGCGTTCCATCTCCTCGGGACTGGCGCCGGCATAATCGGCCTCGACGCTCACATCCGGGAACTGAACGTTGGGATTGATGTTCTGCCCCATGGTCCGGTAGCCGATAAAGCCGAAGACCGCTACCGCCAGGAAGAATAGCGTAATGACCGTGGGGTTCTTAATAGCAAAACGGGTCAGCCACATATGGGGGATTATAGCAAATGAGGCCCATTTTTGTTACAAAATAGCGACAGATATCGCTCAAATAAAGCCAAACGGCGAGCTAAGCCGCCGTTTTTCAGCTTGCACGCCGCGACAGGGGCTTAGGATTTACCCCAGGTCAGGAAGAGCGCCAGCGCGGCGAGTGCCATGGCCCCCGTGGTCGCCCAGCCCAAGATATTCGCCCCCGCTCCGTTGACTCGCGCGCCCATTATCTTCTTATTGTTGGCGATCAACATGATGAACACGAGCAAGATGGGCGCGAGCACGCCGTTGATCACCGCAGTCCAATATAGAGCAGCGATCGGATTGATCCCCATGAAGTTCAGTTGCATGCCGACCAGCGTCGAGAGCGCGATGACCGTGTAGAACTGGGGCGCGCGATCGGGCCGCTGCCCCAACCCATATTTCCAGCCAAACGCTTCGGAGAGAGCGTACCCCGCGGAACCGGTCAGGATCGGGACCGCCAAAAAGCCCGCTCCGATCAGTCCGAGCGCGAGCAGGTACTCGGCCCCCTTGCCCGCCAGCGGTTGCAGCGCCTTCGCCGCGTCCGCCGCCGATGCGATATGGTTGTGGCCGGTTTTGAACAAGGTCGCCGCCGTCGCCATGATGATAAAATACATGACGACCTGCGAGAAGAACATTCCGATATTGATATCCCAGAACGCGTACTTGAGCTCCGTATCGGTCGTGCCGCGGCGTTGCCACAACGCTTTGCGGCCCATCTCGATGTCTTCTTCCACTTCTTGATTCGCCTGCCAGAAAAACATGTACGGAGAAATCGTCGTGCCTAAAATCGCGACGATCGTGGTGATGTAGGCGGCGCTCCATTGCAGGTGGGGCACAAACGTGCCGCTCAAAACCTCACGGAGACTGGGGTGTGCAAAAAATGCCGAGGCCACGTAAGCCAGCAGCGCCAGGCTCAGCCACTTGAACACGTTGCAGATGATTCGGTACGAACCCCAGATCTGCAGCGCCAAGATGACCAGCGAAATGGGCACGATGAGCGCGATAATCGAGATCTTGGGCACGATCAAGTTGAGCGCAGCCGCTATCGCGCCGAGATCCGCGCCCGCGTTGATCGTGTTGGCAATCACGAGCGCGAACACGACCGGCAGCAAGATCGCCTTGGAGAAACTCCGCCGCATCAGGCCCGCGAGTCCCATCCCCGTGACGAGGCCGATCTTGGCGCAAATGAATTGCACCGTGGACATCATGGGCAGACACACGAGCGCCGTCCAAAGGGTCGAGAAACCTAACGATGCGCCTGCGACCGCGTACGTGCCGATGCCGGACGGATCATCATCCGACGCGCCGACGATGATCCCGGGTCCGAGGATTTTTAGGAAGCGCAGGATGGGATTGGGTTCTTTTTGCAGGTGGGCTTCCCGGACGCCGATGACGCTCGCGGGTTTCACGCTTTCGGCCTGATCGTCCGAGCCAGCGCGAGATTCGGAACTTGCTGCCATGTGTTTCGTCACATAAGAAGAGGGCGGGTTCTCCGGAACCCGCCCGCTGCGACCGCGTTGCCGATCAAACCGTTCGTCTGCCGGTGAGGAGATTGATGATGAAGAGCACGACCGCGATGACGATGATGATGTGTATCAAGCTGCCACCGATGTGCGCCAGCAATCCGATCAGCCAGAGTATGACGAGAATTACGATAATGGTCCAAAGTATATTTCCCACAGTCCGTCCTCCGTCATGTGCTACATTGCACTGTTCATACCCGCAAAGCAGCCCAACCAAACGCCTTCGGTTGGGTTAGGGTGCAGCTCGAGTTGGTACAATTGAACGATGGCCCAGCATCAGTACGATTTCTGTATCGTCGGCGCGGGCAGCGCCGGTTATGCGGCTGCGACGCGTGCGCGCGAGCTAGGCAAATCGGTGGTCCTCGTGGATGGCACAGGCCCGCTCGGGGGGCTGTGCATCTTGCGCGGCTGCATGCCCGGCAAAACCGTGCTGCACTCCGCAGAAGTCGCGCGCACCGTCCGCCAAGCGAGCACAGTCGGTGTCGACGTGTACGGCTTCAACGTCAATCCGCAAAGGATCGTCGACCGCAAACGGAGACTCGTGGAAGAGTTTGCCGCCGCGCGCGTGCGCGAGCTGCAAGGATTTCCTTTGCTGCGCGGACCGCTGCGGTTTTGCGGGTCGCACGAGCTGCAGGTCGGTGAAGACCGCGTCCGGGCGTCGAAGTTTCTCATCGCGACCGGTTCGGTGATCAACATACCGCCGCTGCCCGGCTTGCGCGAAACCGGCTACCTCACTAGCGATGACATACTAGATTTGGAAGAACTGCCGAAAAGCATCATCATCTTAGGCGGAGGCGCGGTGTGCGTGGAGCTGGCGCTGTACCTCAAGCAATCCGGGGTGGAAGTCACCATCTTGCAACGCAGCCCGACGCTGCTTTCCTCGGAGGATTCTGACATCGGGGAGTGCCTGCGCGCGGTGTTCGAGCGCGAGGGCATAACGGTTGTGACCGGGCTGCAATTCGAGCACATCGAGCGTACCGCAGGCGGCAAGCGCGTGCACGTGCTCGTAAACGGCGCCAAGCTTCGCTTTGAGGCGGAAGAATTGTTTGCGGCACTCGGGCGTAGGGCCAATGTAGACGGATTTGGGTTCGAGCACGCGGGCGTCGACTACAACGAAAGTGGCGTCTGCATTAACGAATATCTGCAAACGACCAATCCCGATATCTATGCCGCCGGAGACGTCACGGGCATCTGGCGGCTGCTGCACGTCGCTGTGTATGAAGGCAAGTTGGCCGCGCAAAACGCATTCACCACTCCGGTCGAGCCGGCGCGCTACGATCTGTATCGTGCGCGGGCGATTTTCTCGTCACCGCAGGTCGGCATCGCCGGACTCTCCGAACGGCGAGCGCAAGGGCAGGGGATCTGGTACGACAAGGCGAGTCACCCCTTCAGCGATGTGGGGAGAGCTATCGTCATCAATGCGACCGATGGTTTTGCCAAAATGCTAGCGGCCAGGGACGGCACGATCTTGGGCATCACAATCGTCGGTGCGCAGGCTTCCGATATGATCCACGAGGCGATCGCATTGCTGTACTTTCACTCCAACGTGCGCGACGTGCTCGCCATGCCGCACATCCATCCCACGCTCGCTGAGATCTTGACCTATCCGGCCACAGAACTCGCGGGGCGCATCCGTTCGCGCCCCACGGTGGAACTCGGGTATGCCGCAGGCTAAGCTTCGCATCGGCCTCTATGGGGCGGGCGCGTTCGGGCGCTTCCTCTTACATGCGATGCGCGAGAGCGGCGACGTAAGCGTCGTCGCACTCACCAGCCGCACGCACACGCGCGCGCGTGATGCTGCCGAGGAGTTCGGCGTGGATACCGTGCACCGCAGCTACGAATCGCTGCTCGCCGATGGCGGCGTGGATGCAATCGTCGTGGCGACGCCGCCGGCGGACCATGGGCCGGCAGTCCTTTCGGCGCTCGCAGCCGGCAAGCACGTCTTCGTCGAAAAGCCGCTCGCGACCGAATTGGAAGCGGCGGAGCGCATCATGCGGGTAGCGAGCGCGCGCGGCCTGCGCGTTGCGACTGATTACCCCATGATCTACACCCCGCTCGTTCAGGCGATGGGTCTGTTCCGCAGCGCGCGTCTGGCGGGACCACTGCTCCGTATTGCCGTGGAAAACATCGCAAGCTGCAAAGGCTTGGACGACGACCATTGGTTTTGGAATCGCAATCTTTCGGGCGGAATTTTTGTGGAGCACGGCGTGCACTTTTTCGATTGGTGCGGCTCCCTTGCCGGAAAGCCGCATGCGGTGAACGCCTTGACGGCGATGAACGGAATGCGAGAAGACCGCGTCTTTGCCGCTGTCGAACACGAACACGGCGTGTTCGCAACCTACTATCATGCCTTCGTCACCACGCCGCAGAACGAGCGCACGATAACCCGGCTTGCGTTCGAATCGCTGGACGTCACGCTCGAGGGCTGGATCCCGACGGTGATGCGTCTTGCCGGCCCAAGCTCTGTCGTCGCCACCACGGCGATCCGGCGCATGCTGCACCGTTCGGTGGAAAGCGTGGCCACCCAAGCCGGATTTATCTTCGATGCCGGTCCCAAACAGCGGGCCTACGAGCAGGGCGTTCGCGCCGCGCTTGCCGATTTTGCGCGGGCCGTTCACGATCCTGAGTACGTTCCACTCAACGATGTATCGCGTGGCTTTATGAGCTTGCAGGTTGCAATCGCAGCGCGAGACGCGGCGGCCACCGGCGTTACCCAGCGACTGGCGCAAACTAACCCAGTTCCAGCGCGATCTTGACTTCGTCGGGCGAGGGTTTGCTCAGCAACAGTTTCGGCAGCTCGCGCAGACTCACTCGTTGCGAAACGATGCGATCGACTTTCACCTGGCCGGCGGCCAAGAGCGAAATCGCCTTGTCCATGGTGAAAGGATTGATGTTGGAGGCGACCAGCCGCAGCTCTTTGCGATACAACTCGTAAGGTTCTATGGCGGCTTTTTGTCCCATCGGCGCGACGCCGAACAACAAGATGTCCGCGCCGCGCCGCGCGAGGCGAATGGTCGACGACACGACCGCGGAGTTGCCGGTGCAATCGATGACCAAGTCGTAGGCATTGCTGTGGCTGTCGTGATCGATCATTTCCGGCGTGTAGACTTCATCCGCACCGAGTTCCTCCGCCAGCGCACGCCGCGCGGGTGATGGCTCGGAAACCACGACCGAAGCGGCTCCCATCGCGCGCGCCGTCTGTTGCATCAGCAGCCCGATGCTGCCCGCTCCTAGGATGACGACGCTGCCACTCAAAGGCAGTTTCACCCGCTCCAGGCCATGGACGACGCACGAGAGCGGCTCGGCAAAGGCAGCTTCTCGCAGCGAAAGTCCGGCGGGCAACCGATACGCTTGCGTCTGCGGCACGGCCACGAGTGGTGCCATGCCGCCCGGGCGCGTCACGCCGATGGCCTGCAAGCGCTCGCACAGGTGAATATCGCCGCGACGGCAGGCGGCGCATTGATGGCAGGGGATGTTCGGATCGATCGCAACCTCATCGCCCACGTTGAGCAGCGTGACTTCCTGGCCGACCGCGCCGATCGTACCGGCGAATTCGTGCCCGAGAACATTCGGGTACGTCGCCGGATAACTGCCGTCGGCGATGTGGCGGTCGGTCCCGCACACCCCGCACGCTGCGACCTCTACCAGCACATCGTACGGTCCGGGCTCAGGATCTGGCCACGCGCGCACCGCAACGTCGGCGGGTTTTTGTACGACTAGCGCATCCATGCGTTCCATCCTATGTGTTGAAGCGGCGCACTGTCAAGCAATCTCCCTGCCAACGCCGCAGACGAAAGGCCATCCAGCCACCCGCTCACAAACTTCAAGTCCGTGGAACGATTGCGGCTCGAGCGCGGATGCTTTCGCAAGGCTTCGGGTGAGCCCGCGTACTTGTTGGGGGCGAACTACTGGCCGCGCTTGCACGGTCCGTGGATGTATCGCGAGCCGTGGGATCCTGACGAGGTAAGCGCAGAGTTCCAGCAGCTCGCAGCGCTCGGCTGTAACGTCGTGCGCGTGTTTTGTTTCACCCCGGATTTCTTGCCCACGCCCGAGGCAGTGCGACCAGAAGCGCAGGAACGCCTAGGCTCGATGATCGCGCTTGCGGCCGAGCACGGACTTTGGTCGATTCCGACTTTTTTGGTTGGACACATGTCGGGGGAGAATTGGGAGCCGGATTGGTGCGCCGGCCGTAACTGGTGCAGCGAAGAGACTATTCTGCGTGCCAGCGAGTTGCTGGTGCGCACGATCGCAAAACAATTCGCCGGTGACGCCCGGATTGCGGCGTGGCTCTTGACCAACGAGTGGCCGCTTTTTTCGAGTGCCAGCCATGCGGACACGCTCGCCTGGGCCACACGTCTTTGCGCTGCGGCGCGAGCGGTCGATCCCGCTAGCGCCCTTTCGCTGGGCGATGGCGCCTGGGATATCATCGGCGGCCAGCGTGCAGCGCTGCCCGCCAAAGCCTTGACGACGCTCGTGGATTTTTTCGGCCCTCATTTTTATCCCAAAGAAACCGACGCGATCCGGCATTCGGTCTTCGCGTCTTTTGCCATGCGCATGAGCCAGACGTTCGCGAAACCCGTGCTGCTCGAGGAGTTCGGCTGTTCGTCCGACCAGGCTGCCGATGGGTTCGCGGCCGACTACTACCGCACGACGCTATGGTCCGCGTTCGGCGCCGGTAATTGCGGCACGTTGTTTTGGAATTCGCATGACTTTCCGCTGGCAGACCGGCGGCCTTATTCCCACCATCCGTACGAGCTGCATTTTGGCGTCATTCGCACCGACGGTTCGCTCAAGCCGCAAGCGGCAGAAGTCGCGCGTTTTGCCCGCTTCGTCGGACGCCACGCACTGGATGGGTGGCAACCAGCTTCACCCCGCGCCGCCATCGGCCGTTGCGAATATTACTTCGAAGACTTTCCTTTCGATTGGGGCTGGAGCAAACCGCAGCTGCGCGACTTGTACTTGCAGGCGTATGCGTGCGCAGCCATGGGCGGCCTCGATACGGGATTCGTCGATCTTGCGGCGGGGATTCCCAGCCACTGCAGGCTTCTGTTCGTGCCGTGTTTGCAGCAGGTCACGACCGCGGATACCGCACGGCTTGAAGAATTCGTTCGCAACGGCGGCGCGGTCTATCTCTCGTACGGGGGCGAACCGTGGTTCCCGGATCTTGGCGCATTCATCGGAGCACAGCCGCAAATACGTTACGGCTTGACCGAATCGCCGCAGCGTGAAACGCGCGTGCTGGAACAACTGTCGCTGCGTTTTGTCGATGACTGGGGCGATCTGGCGAAGGGCAGCGTCATTCAGATGCCACTGGCTGGTGCCGACCGCCGCAGCGCGCCGCTACGATGTGAGCCCGTTGAGGCGTCGGTGCTGGCAGTCGACGAGACCGGAAATCCGGCGCTTTTCTTACGTCAGTTCGGCTCAGGCCATGTGGTGTTCATGGCATATCCGCTCGAGTATCTCGCGTTGCGCGGCTTCGACAGCAATGCCCGCAACGGAACCTTCAAACTCTACCGGGCCCTTGCGGAAAACTTTGGAGCGTTGCCGCCATTGCGGGCAAAGCATCCCTGCGTCCAATCGTTCACGTGGAGCTCACGCGGCGACGAGCGGTTGCACCGCCTGCTCGTCATCAATCATACCTGGAATGACGTGACGACCTCGCTCTCCGGCGACCTCAGCGAGCTCCGTGACGTCGAATCCGGGGAGCCCGACGAACCGGACGCAATCAAGCTGCCCCCAAAAGGTGTGCGGGTGTTCGACGTCCGGCTGTGAGTCCGGCCCTTTAGGGCATGGTCGTTTCTTGGGCTTTGGTGGTCTTGCCGCGCGCCGCAGCGCTCTCCTCATTAAATAGGTAGTGGGAGGACTCAGGGTCGAGCGCGCCTGCCGGAGCCTCTTCTACCATACGCGCAAACTGCTCGAGATCGTGCTGCAACGCTTTTTCCAACGACTTGCCCGCACCCAACACCTCGCCGATGTCTCCTAATGCTCCCGCCGGCGGATCGTACGCGATCATCAC
>DATGHT010000309.1:0-3488 GCA_035307865.1 Candidatus Eremiobacteraceae bacterium
TGGGCAGCGACTTGCCGCGCGTGAATCCGCTCATCAGATCGGTGACCTGCCCATACACGAATGCAAGCATCGCCACCGTGCCCGCGCTGAATCCCGACGTCACGATCGTGCACGCGCAGCGCGCCGACGCCAGCGGCGATACCCAGATTTGGGGACTGTACGGCGTCCAAAAAGAGGCCGCGTTCGCCGCCGAGCGCGTCATCGTCGTGGTGGAAGAAATCGTAGAAGAACGAGTCGTGCGCGCCGATCCCAATCGCACGCTCATCCCAGGCTTCATCGTGGATGCGGTCGTCTGCGAACCGTGGGGCGCGCATCCATCGTACGCGCAGGGCTACTACGATCGTGACAACGATTTTTACGTGGAGTGGGAAGACATCTCGCGCGATGAAAAACGGCTCGCACAGTGGCTGGATGACTTCGTCTACAACGTTGCCGATCGCGCCGGCTACATGGACAAGCTGGGGCTCGAACGCAAACAACGTTTGACGGCCAAGGCGCTCATGAGCGAAGGAGTCAACTACGGCTTCTGAGACTGCCGCCTACACGAATTCCGAGCTCATGGCCGTGCGCGCGGCGCACGAGCTGCGCGACCGCGACGTCGTGTTCGTGGGCATAGGCCTGCCCAATTTGGCTTGCAACCTCGCGCGCGCCACACATGCTCCCAACCTGGTGTTGATTTACGAGTCCGGTGCGGTCGGCGCGGTGCCCGACCGGCTGCCGGTATCCATCGGCGATCCCGCGCTTGTCACGGGTTCGCTCGCGGTCGCCTCGATGGCGGACATTTTTCAGTGCTACCTGCAAGGCGGACGCATCGGGGTCGGCTTCTTGGGCGGCGCCCAAGTCGACCGCTTCGGCAACATCAATTCCACGGTGATCGGCAGCTACGAACACCCGAAAGTACGCCTGCCGGGCAGCGGCGGCGCGTGTGAAATTGCGATTCACGCCAAGCGCGTCATCGTCGTGGCACCGTTGTCGCCTCGTTCGTTCCCAGCGGAAGTCGACTTCATCACCTCGCCGGGGCAAAATGGTAAGTATGGGACGCGGCGGCAGCTCGGGTTGCCCGGCGCGGGGCCGGTTCGCGTCGTGACCGACATGGGGGTGCTCGCTCCCAGCGGGGCGGACGGCGAGCTAGAACTGGTGGGCGTTTACCCGAATGTAGCGGCCGAGCAGGTTCGCTTGAAAGTGGGTTGGCCGCTACGGGTAGCCGCCGATCTCGAGAACATTGAACCGCCGACCGAGCGAGAGCTTTATCTCTTGCGCAACGTTTTAGACGTGAACCACCTCTATATTGGAAAGAGAGACGCATGAAACGACCCCTGACTTTGCTTGCGAGCACGGCCGCTGCCGTTGCGGTTCTTTTCTCCGCCGGCGGAGCCGCTGCGCTAACGCCCGCGCTGCCGGCGCAGACGGGCCTCAACTGGCACGAAACACCCGCTCAGCTCACCGCCACCTGCGACTCCGCGATCGCGCTGGCGAAGCAACGCGTGGATGCGATCGCAAGCGTCCCCGGCAACGCGAACGACTTCAAGACCTCGATCGCGGCGCTGGAAAACGTGTTGGCCGATCTCACCGATCAGACGACGGCGCAGACGACGCTCAATCAGCTGTCGCCGGACAAAGCTATCCGCGACGCATCGACCGACTGCAATCAAAAGGCGTCGAATTACCAGGTCGAGGTGTCCGCCGACCCGCGCATCTACGCGGAGGCGCAGAAAGTCACCGCCAACGGGACCGCAAAAACGATTGCCGATCGCAAGCTCGTGGAATACTACCTCATCAACGGGCGTCGCAGCGGTGCCGGTCTGGACGACCAGAAACGCAAGCAAGTGACGCAGCTGTTCCAGCATCTCAACGATCTCGAGCGTGATTTCGCGTTGGCGCTCTCCAACGACGCCACCACCATCGCCATCAGCAAGAGCGAGGCGCTGAGCTTGCCGTCGAATTTCGTCGCGACGCTGCAGAAGACGCCAAGCGGCTATACTGTGCCCGTCAACGAGAGCACGTACGACCAGTTCATGGTCAACGAGCGCAGCAGCGCGGCGCGCAAGCGCTTTTCGGTCGCCTACGGCAACCGTGGAGGCCAAAAGAACGTGCAGCGTTTACAAGACGCAGTAGCCGTACGCGACCAGCTGGCGCACCTGCTCGGTTTTTCGGACTGGGCGGCTTACCAGCTGGACGCCAAGATGGCAAAGACCCCACAGCGCGTCGAGACGTTCCTCACCCAAATCGACTCGACGTTGCTCCCCAAAGCCAAAAGCGAGATCGCTTCGCTCACCGCACTGAAGCACAGCCAAGGCGACCCTGGTCCGCTGGAACGCTGGGACTACGGGTACTATGAGAATCTGCTCGTCAAGACTCGCTATCAGGTCAACGGACAAGAAGTCCGGCAGTATTTTCCGATCGACCACGTGATCAGCAGCGTGTTCGCGATCTACCAGAAGCTGCTCGGCGTGCAGTTCGCCGAGATCACGCCTGCCGACGCATGGGCACCCGGCGTGCGCGAATATTCGATCGCCGATACCGCCACCGGCAAGCCCATCGGCTGGTTCTATCTCGATCTCTTCCCCCGGCCCGGCAAGTACGATCATTTCGCGAACTTTCCGATTCGCGCAGGCCGCGTCATGCCGGACGGCACCTATCAAAAACCGGTGACCTCCATCATCGGCAATTGGCCGGTGGGTGCGCCCGGAAAGCCGGCGTTGCTCAGCCATGAGGACGTCATCACCTTCTTCCATGAGTTCGGCCATGCGATGCATAGCTCGCTTTGCATCGCACCGTACGAAACGCTGTACGGCACGAGCGTGCGCCCCGATTTCGTGGAAGCGCCTTCACAAATGCTCGAGAACTTCATGTGGCAGCCTGCCATTCTCAAAGAGGTCTCGAGCAACGTTGAGACCGGACAGCCGTTGCCCGACGCGTTGATCGCAAAGATGCTCGCGCTCAAGCATGTCTCCGACGGCATGACCTGGACGACGCAGGCGTTTTACGCGCAATACGACATGACCATCCACAGCTCGGGGCCCGACGTGAACGTCGACACCGCGTGGAGCCGGCTGCAGCCGCAGATGACGCCGTTCACATCCGTGCCGGGGACCCACCCCGAAGCGGGCTTCGGCCACCTCATGGGCGGCTACGATGCGGGCTACTACGGATATCTGTGGTCGAAGGTCTACGCGCAGGACATGTTCACGGTTTTTCAACAGGGCGGCCTTGAGAATCCTGAGGTGGGCATGCGCTACCGCAAAGACATTCTCGAACCGGGCGCCACGGAAGAGCCCGACGTTTTGGTCGAGCGCTTCATCGGGCGCCCGCTGAGCTACGACGCCTTCTACCGCGACATCGGCATTCGGAAATAGACGCGCGTTCCGAACGCACCGCAACAAAAAGCAAGCGGCACCGGGCATCCGGCGCCGCTTTGATCTTATCGCGCGCGCGAGCGAGCGGTTACTGAACCGCCGGAGGCCCGGTAGGCGCGGGGCCGGCCGGAG
>DATGHT010000310.1:0-2107 GCA_035307865.1 Candidatus Eremiobacteraceae bacterium
CGAAGCGGCCGGGCCGCAGCAGCGCAGGATCCGAAACGTCGGGCCGGTTGGTCGCGGCGATGAGGATCACGCCAGTGTTAGCGTCAAAGCCGTCCATTTCCACCAGCAGCTGATTGAGTGTTTGCTCACGTTCATCGTGGCCGCCGCCCAGACCGGCGCCGCGCTGGCGACCGACCGCATCGATCTCGTCTATAAAAACGATGCACGGAGCGCTCTTCTTGGCTTGCTCGAACAGATCGCGCACGCGCGACGCCCCGACCCCGACGAACATCTCGACGAAATCCGATCCAGAAATGCTGAAGAATGGCACGCCGGCCTCGCCGGCGATGGCGCGAGCGAGCAGCGTCTTGCCGCTGCCGGGCGGTCCAAGCAACAGCAATCCTTTGGGTATGCGCGCGCCCAATTGTTGAAACTTCTTCGGATACTTCAAAAACTCGACGACTTCGCCCAGCTCCTGCTTGGCCTCATCCACGCCGGCGACATCAGCAAAGGTGACTTTCGGGCGGTTTTCCGTGAGCAACTTAGCGCGCGAGCGGCCAAATGACAGCGCTTGGCTTCCGCCCGACTGCAGCTGGCGGGCGATCAGCATCACGAAGCCAATGACGACCAGGAACGGCAAAATCCACATCAGCAAGTTCAACGAGATGCCGCCACCCGAGCTGGAATTGTCGATCGTGACTTTTATGCGCTTGGCATCAAGCCGCTTGGTGAGGCTGTCAGCCATGTTGGGCAGTAATTGGACGACCTCGTTTTGGGCGTCGCCCACCATCTTTACCGTGGCCGAGTTTTGACCCAATACGACTTCGTGGATCGACTCCGACGCCGTGTCGATCTGCTTGGAAAACTCGCTGTACGAAATAGTCTTCTGGGGCTGGACCGTGCGCTCGTAATAGCTGTAGACAACCGACAGCACCAGCGCGATCCCGACAACCCACAAGATGTACCGAAACAGTTTTGCGAACAAACAAATCCCTCCAGGGCGCCGTCGGCCGCGCTAGAGCGCAGGCCTTTGCGCTTTCCCTAATCCTCTACGTTGGAACCCGGCTTTGCAGTTGTCGGATGTGCGGAAGATTACGAAAGCGTTCTTGGAAATCCAAACCGTACCCTACCAAAAACGCGTCGTTCGGCGCTTGCAACCCCACGTAGTCTGGCTTGACATTGACAACACGATGAAAAGGTTTGTCGATCAGCGCGCACGACTGCACTTGTGCGGGGCGACGGCTGCGCAAGTTTCCCAACAAGTACGACAGCGTGTAACCTTCATCGATGATGTCTTCGACTAACAACACATGCTTGCCATGCGGACTCTGATCCAGATCTTTCAATAAGCGTACGTCCGTCTTTCCAGCGCGGCCGCTGCCATATGAACTGACCACCATGAAATCGATCGTCACCGGATAATCATCGAGCGCGCGCATCAGATCGGCGGCGAACAGCAGGGCGCCTTTCAAGATCGCGACCATGTGCAACGGATTGCCTCCGAAACCGGCTTTGATCTCGCCGGCGAGACGGCGTACTGTGGCAGCGATGTCGTCGGCGCTGAAGATGACCTTACCGAGTTCGGGTTGTTCGCGGCTGGCGATTGCAGTGCTCATCATCTAAGTAACGGATTCAGCGCGGCCTTGGCCCGCTCCGGTCTGTGTATGTGATTATCGGCATTTCAGCCGGGCGCCAATGCAGATAGAGGGCTTTGCTGCCGGGCTTGGGGCTGAAAGGCTCCATGACCCTGACCCCAAGCGCTGCGACGATGCGATTTTCCACGCATAGAAGCGGCGTGGTCCCGCGGAGCGACTGTGGCACGCCTGCTTTGGCTAAGAAGCGGGCCAGCGGCACCGCATGGTGGCGGCCACTTGGCACGCACTTGTCTCCCGCCTTCGGTCGCCGGACGTGCAGCGTGCTCGAAGTCAGCTGGCGCGCGTCGAGCGCGTGCATGATACCGCCCGCAGCTGCGGGAGGTCGCGCGTGAAATGATAGCAGTCCGAATGGTGTCGCCACTTCACCCGACGGGCGGAAGGAGCGCACTTCCCCTGAGTTTTTCGTGGCGCGCTGCACTGCGCCGGCGGACGCTGAGATGCGCACTGTTCCCGCCGATATCTCCACCTCAGCG
>DATGHT010000311.1:0-6482 GCA_035307865.1 Candidatus Eremiobacteraceae bacterium
GGAAAATTCCTCACTGCTGCCTCCCGTAGGAGTCTGGGCCGTGTCTCAGTCCCAGTGTGGCTGGTCGTCCTCTCAGACCAGCTACCCATCGTCGCCTTGGTGGGCCGTTACCTCACCAACTAGCTAATGGGCCGCAGCCCCGTCAATCCGCGCATTGCTGCTTTCATCGCCGTTCGATGCCGATCGGCGATCGTATCAGGTATTAGCTAACCTTTCGGCTAGTTATCCCGGACGGAAAGGTAGGTTGACTACGTGTTACTCACCCGTCTGCCGCTAACACTTCATCTGTATTGCTACAAATTGGTGTCCGCTCGACTTGCATGTGTTAGGCACGCCGCCAGCGTTAGTTCTGAGCCAGGATCAAACTCTCCATTAACATTTTACGATCACGTGCGCACTGCGCACCCGACCAAATCTTAACGAGCTGTCTGCGGCTCTTTTAGCTTGCGCCACGTGATCGGCTGGCGATCAATGGACGTGACGCTTACAACATCAGGGGGGCCAAATCCAAGCCTGATGAGGGTCCGATTGCGATCGGACAAATTGACTCCCATATTGGATGAGCGAAAAGAATAAGACCGGCATAAAGCCGGCCCCATAATTCACTCTATGGGACCCACGAATTTTATTCGCGTTTGCGCTGTTTAGTTTTCAAAGAACAGGCTTCCAAAAGAAGGCCTCCAAGAGGTCGACTTTTCGTGCATCCAAATGAACGCACCTGGATTTTAGCCACGCAGGACATTCTACCACCGCGGTCTAGGGGAGTCAAGGAACGTTGAAGCGCTGAACTGTGTCCCGCTAGCGGGCTTGCCCGCAGACCACGTAGACGTCGGCAGTTACGCCTGGTTGGACAAGGTTACCGCACTGGTTCTGCGCCTGCGCTATGTTCGGCGTCGGTGCGGACCCCGGCAGCATGGCGATAGATCCCGCGATGATCATCACCTCGTTGGCTCGCACTGCGATGCCCTCGATCGTGAGACCGCGGAACCCGTCCTTGCTGAGCTCCAAACGGTACAAGCCCGGGCCTAAGCCATCGAGCTTAAAACTGCCGTCTGTAGTAGTAAACGCGCTGGCCAGCGGTTTCGTTCCATGCAGCTTGAACGTGGCCGCCCGAACCCCGGTAAGGGGTTGGTGAGTTTGGGCATCAACCACGCGCCCGCGAATCGCCGATCCGCTCGACGCGACGCTTCGCGAGGCGGAGCCCGCAAGCAAGACCAACACCACTGCAAACGCGACCAACAGCCAAAGTCGTTTCACGGCTCAATCCTCCGCTTGCCTAGTACCCCAGGCGATGCAGCTTTATGCACCCGCACCGGCCATTCGCGGCCTGTGACCGGCGTCACCCGCTATCGCCGCGGATTTCAGGCGTGCCGATATCTTCCTTTAGATGACCGCATTTACGAACGTCAAGGCGTTAGAAGGCGCCCTGTTTACGGCTGGCAACGACCGCTTGGCGGCGCTGCTTGAACGCGGCCTTGGGCTAGCGCCCACACCCGCAAACTTGTCCACCTTCATTGAGCAATGTCATCATCGCGCGAAAGGCTTGGGTATTTCCGACGTCGCGTATTTCGAATTGCTTTCGTCTGGCGCACCATCGGCTCGGACAGAATGGATGGCGCTCGCACCGTTGCTGACGGTCGGCGAAACCTTTCTTTTTCGCGATGCGGCGCTGTGGAGGTTGATCGAATCGACGCTTTTGCCCGGTATTGCGCCGCTGACCAAACCGCTGTGGTTGTGGAGCGCTGGCTGCTCCACCGGCGAGGAAACGTATACCTTGGCCATCGTGGCACGGCGTGCGCTGAATGCCGGCAACTTCTCCATCCTCGGCACTGACGTCAATCCGAAAGCGATCGCAGCGGCGCGCGTCGGCGTCTACACGCCGTGGTCGTTGCGCGGCGTCAACAATGCGCGCCACGACGGCTTCATCGTCAGCGGCACGCAAACCGTACGCATTCACGACGACGTGAAGAGCAACGTCCGTTTCGAGGTGCATAATCTCACCGACCCGGCTGCCTATCCGCCCGCGGGGATGTCGTCGTTCGAGTGTATCGTCTGTCGCAACGTGCTCATTTACATGACCGCGAGCGCGAAGGCCGCCGTGATACGAAGCCTCGCCGGCTGCCTCACTCCGGGCGGCGTGCTTATTTTGGGTCACGGCGAAGCGACCGGTATCGATCTGGCCGGTTTGATCGTGGAACGTCACGATGCCGGCGTCGTCTACCGTAAACCGCTGGTTCCGCTCGCGGTCGCGCCGACAGTGCACGCGCCCAAAGCAACCCCGCGGAAAACGGGCGCGAAATCTGCGCCGGCGGCCCGCACGACGCGGCTGCCATTGCGCGGCAAGACTGACGCCGCGCGCTCCGCCCGAGTGGCGCGGCACCCCGCCGACACCGTCGTGCACTCGCTGCCGGCTGCCGAACAAGCTGTGCGCGCTCACGAGCTTGTCAGGAAAGCGCTCGTGCAGGCGCGAGCCGGAAACTCCGAGGCGGCCGAGCGCCACGTGCACGCGGCGATTGCAGTCCATACGCTGGATCCCGATCCGTACGTCTTGCTGGCCGCGCTGCTCGCCGCACGCGACGCATTCAAAGAGGCTGAAATCGCATTGCGGCGCGCGCTTTTCCTCGATCCGATGTACATCCCGGCGCTGTGGCAGCTGGGCACGCTCTACCGGCTCACCAACAAGAACCGCCAGGCGACCTACACCTTCGCGCGCTTGCTCGCGCGCCTCGAAGGCCTGCCGCCGGACAAAGAAGCGCTGCCGTTCGACAGCCTGTCGGTCGACGAACTGACAACGCTGTTGCGCGCCGCACTGGACGAGGCGCCGCATGAGTAGCATGTCGCTTGCGAAACGCGATGCCGAAGCACTGCTCCATGTTGATTTCACGCATACGCACTTGCTCACGCGTGTGGAGCGCTTCACGCTCGCTATCCCAATCGCAAACGTCATTTCCATCCATGAGGCGCCGCTAATTTTTCCCGCGCCCTGCGCGCAGGCCGGCATCATGGGCGCCGTCCGCTTTCAAGGCATGGCGGTGCCGGTGTTTGACCTGCGCCGCAGTTTCCGCTTGCCCTCGCGACCGATGCAACACAGCGATCGCCTCGTGCTGCTGGATTCCGGCATTCGCGTCATGGCGATCGTCGTCGAAGAAGTCTTAGAATTTGCGGTGCTTCACGCCGATGCATCCGCCACCGCTGACGATCTCTTCGGCGACAGCCCGGTCAATACGAAGATCATCGCCGGCATCGCGTGCGTACCCGAGCTGTGTGCCATCATCGATCCCGCCGGACTCGTGCAGCCTGACGTTTGGGATGCCCAAGCCATTCAGACGGTTTTCGAGCACCCGGTTGATGCTGCGGATCCGTTTTGGGCGCGCACCGCAGCGCTCGCGGAGATTCCCAAACCGGCCCAATCTGCCGGCGTTGAGGCCGCGATTTTCAAGATCGGCAACCAACGTTACGGCGTGCCGTTGGGCACCATCGTCGAATTTTTCACCGACACGGCACACTCGCCCATCCCGGTGCGCGCCAGCATTGCGGTTTCGCTGTTGAACCGCCACGGCGAAGCGCTCATGCTGTTCGACCCACGTCCGATTTTAGGCTTGCCGCTGGCGCCGCTGCCCGAGCGCGTCGATGGCATCGTGTTGAGCGGGGACCGCTGCAAGCTCGCGATTCCCGTCGATACCCTCGAAGGGCTTGGTTTCTTACCGCACATCGGCGCGGCCATGAAGCCCGGCCGCTACTGTCTCTCGGTGCATCCCAGCGATCGCGGCGCCGTTTTGCTGCTGGATGTGCCGCCTTTCTTACTCAGTGCGCAATCGGCGTTCGCGGCCGCGCCCGCGCCTTCCGCAACCGCTAACGCTTGAACGAGGTATAACATGAACGGGACTCTCACGACGCTGCACGACAAGTTCTTCAAAGAGAAGACCATCAGCCGTCGCATTTGGGGCATGACGCTGCTGCTGTTCGCTATCGTCGCGGCGCAAATCTGCTTGGCGGTCGCCCTCCCCGGGCTCATCTTCAATCGCGAGCGCGCGATCATCGATAGCCTGCAGCCCGTCATCCTCACCTCCACCGACGTTCGTCGTGACGTCTTGAGCATGATCGGCGGATCCGCGCAATGGGGCTTGACCGGCAAAGGCACCGATCTGGCGCTCTACCGTTATGGCTTGGCAAGTTTACCGAACGACATCACCACCCTGAAGATGGTCGGCGCCAGCAATAAGAACCGCGAACTCGACGATAAGATCGATGCCTTGGCGCAAGCGGCACAAGACGAATTTAGCACCGTGCAGGCGATCGTCTCGGGCGCAGACGTCAACACCGAACACATTCAAAAGCAAGTCGCCGCCGGCATTGTCGACGAACGCGACAAGCTGGCGCGCTTCTTGACCGCGCAGCGCGAGTTGCGCGACGCGGTGGAGCGGGAGCGCGAGGCTCGCGAGCGGCAGGCGTCGCTGCTCATGGTTTCGCTGGTGCTGCTCTTGGTCGTATCCTCGTTAGGGGTCGCAGGCATCGCGTTCTACGTCGCCAAGAAAAACGTGCTCACGGTCAGCAAGGCCGCGCGCGACCTTTCCGAGGTCTCACATTCCATCGCCGCCGGCGACTTTACGAGCCGCGTGGATCTCAAAACCGAAGACGAGCTTGAGACGCTCGGTGAAGCGCTCAACAACATGGTCGAAAAACTGGGTGCGTCGCTGCAGCAAGTCCAGAGCACCGTCAACGAATCGACTGTGGCCGTGATGCAAATCGCCACCACGGCCCAAGAACAGGAGCGCATGACCACCCAACAGTCGGTGGCGATGAGCGAGATTTCGCAGACCATCCAAGAACTCAATTCGTCGTCGCAGAACACGGCCGCGCAAGCCGAATCCATTTCGACGAAATCGCAGGAAAGCGCGGAGATAGCTCGCCGTGGACGCGCCGACGTTGAGACCAATGTCTCCATGATGCTCGCCCTGCGCGATCGCTTCCGCCAAACGAGCGACCGCATTGCGCACCTGTCCGAACAGATAGCGCAAATCGGCACCATCACGCGCACCGTCGCCGATTTCGCCGCCCAAACCAACTTGCTGGCCCTCAATGCCGCCGTGGAGGCAGCGCGCGCGGGCGAGCAGGGCCGCGGTTTCGCCGTCGTCGCGGCTGAGATTCGCAAGCTGGCAGACCAGAGCAAGACCGCCACCGAGCGCATCGATGCGCTCACGCGCGAAGTGCAACGAGCCTCCGACGAATCGGTGATGGCGATGATCGAAGGCAGCCGCAACGTTGACGAAAATGCGAGCCACGCGGCGCAAACGGGTCAGGCGATCGCCGAAATCATCGAAACACTTCAGCACACCGTTGACTCCATGCAAGAGATCGCACTGGCCGCCAAACAGCAATCACACAGCATCGAACAAGTGACGCAAAGCATCACGGGCGTCAATGCAGCGATGCGCGACGCCGTCTCGGCAACCGGACAGACGCAGGAGGCGACGCAGCGGCTCAACGAGCTGGCGCTGGGCCTGAAACACATGGTGGCAGCGTATCGGATCTAAGAGAAGCTAAAGGTCGTTCCGTATGGACGTATCGCCTTCCGAGCTGGCCGAGCTCAAGAGCGTTTTCAAAGCCGAGTGCGAGGAGCACGTCGCGGCCTTGGATACGCTGCTCTTGAAACTCGAGCAGTCTCCGCAGCACACGCCGACGCTGCAGGAAACCTTTCGGCGCTTCCACAGCATCAAGGGGGCTGCGCGCATGGTCGGCTATGCCGGCATGGAGCTGCTCGCCCACACACTGGAAACGATGCTCGCGAGCGCACGTGACGGTCGCAGCCCGCTCACATCATCTTCTATTGCGGCGCTGTTCGAAGGTCTTGACGCTATCGGCGATCTCTTGCGCACGGACAGCGGCCGTTCCGAGGGCGAGGCGCGCGTGCGCGCCGCGCTGGAACGCGTAGGATTACTCAACAGCGCGGGCGGCGGCAGCGTCACGATGCTGGACCGCACGCCCTACACACCGCCCGAAATCGCGCAACCGCTCGGCGGCGATGTCATTCGTGTCAGCGCCCAAAAAATCGACGGTTTGCTTGCGGCGCCGAGCGAATTGCTGCGCGAACACGTCAGCGAAGAACAAGAGCTGAAAGATCTCACCGCCGTCCTCGACACCGTGTTCGACGCGGTCGACGGAGTACGCGCGCATCACGATCCGCAGCGCCGCGCCGCCGCATTGGAGCGCGCCGTCAGCATCGCCGGGAAACGCCGCGATCAGACGCGCGTCCTGCTCAACCGCATTGCCGAGCGCAACCTGCGGCGCTCGCGTTCGCTCGAGGAACTGCGGCACCGTCTCGCCAGCCTCGGGATGCTGCCCGTGCAGACTATCCTCGCAGGCATGCCGCGCCTCGTGCGCGACACGGCTCTGGCGCAGGGCAAGCGGGTCGAGCTGCAAGTGAGCGGCGGCGACATTGAAATCAGCAAGGGTGTCCTGGATCGCCTGATGGAGCCGCTCAT
>DATGHT010000312.1:0-2153 GCA_035307865.1 Candidatus Eremiobacteraceae bacterium
TCTTGCAGCAGAATCTGAAAGCCGTCGGCGCGGATGCCGTGATCAAGGTCTATCCGTACGGTCTCATCTTCGACATCAGCGGGCCTATCCGCACCGGCAACTTCGATCTGACGACGTACAGCTACAGCGTCAACTACGATCCGGCTTCTTTGGACGACGACGGCTGCGATCAGCTCGCACCGAAAGGCGGGAACGAAGACCGTTATTGCGACCCCGTCGTCGACAAGCTCGAACGCGAGGCGCTCGCCATCAACGACCGCGCGCGCCGCAAGCCGCTGTACGAGCAAATCGAACAGCGGCGGATGGCGGCCGTGCCCTCGCTGCCGATCTGCTTCATCGACCGGGTGGGAGCCGCCAACGACGACCTGCACGGCTACACGCCGTCGCGCGGCATCATTCCCCAGTGGAATTCGTGGCAGTGGTCACTGCCGTGAGCACATTTTCATATGAGAACCAGCCGCAAAAAGCTCGCAGAACATAAGGCATCGCACACCTGATTCCAGTGTGCGAATGCTCACGCGTAGAAATCTGACGTCAGCGCGAAGCGCGCTCGATACAATGCTCATCCCGGTCGCGGGATGCAGCACGTTTGTATTGAGGCCGCCGCTTGTTCAAAGTCGCACTCGCGTTCATCTCTCTCGTCACCGCGCCCGTGCTCGCGTACCTCGCGCCGGTGCCGCGCAACGTGATCGTGCTGCCCAGCGACTCTCGCCCGATCGCAGTGCGCTTGATGGATCAGATCAACGCGCACCGGCACGAGTACGGACTGGCGCCGCTTGAGATCGACCCGGTCGCCCAACGCGCCGCGCAGTTTCAAGCAGAAGACATGCAAGCCAATGACGTCATGCGCCATGCAGACTCCAGCGGACGTTCGCCGCTGACGCGTTACGCGGACTTCGGCGGCCGCGCCGGCATGTACGGCGAGAACGTGGCCTATTACGGCGACGAATTGAGCGAGTTGGCGCAGCAGTGGGCCGCGGTCGCGAAGCTCGACGGGATGATGATGGCGGAAAAACCGCCGCAAGACGGCCACCGCGAAAATATCTTGTCACCGAATTACTCGGCCGTCGGTATCGGCGTCGCGGTCGGGCCGCACGGCATTTTCGTCGCGGAAGACTTCGTCGGCCGCGGCGACATCGCGTCCAAATAACCGCAAGGGAGATACGGCGCGGAGCAGCCAAAGGCAGCGGCGTGTGTGCCGCGTTGCATTCCGAATCGCGCGTGACGGCTGAACCTCTCGCTCGAGATCTTTTCCCGATCACGCGCACCTGGGCGTACTGCAACCACGCTGCGGTGGGTCCGCTCCCGCAGCCCACGAGGGACGCCGTGCTGCGCGTGCTCGACGCTCAGATGAAGGACGGCTGCGCGGGCATCTTGGACGTCGAGACCAATCTCGAAGCCATTCGAGCGCAAACCGCCGACGCGATCCACGCACGCGCCGACGAAATCGCCTTTCTGCGCTCCACGTCCGACGGCGCGCTGCTCGCCGCACACGGCCTGCGCTGGCGGGAAGGCGACGAGATCATCGTCAGCGACAACGAATTCGGCGCGAACGCATATCCGTGGCTCAATCTGCGCGACCAAGGCGTGCGCATCCGCTTGCTGCGCGCGCCAGGCCAGCGCATGACGGTCGAACTGCTCGATGCCGTGCGGACGGCGCGCACCCGTTTGGTGGCCGTCTCCTACGTGACGTTTTTGGATGGCTACCGGCATGACTTGGCCGCGCTCGGCCGCTGGTGCCGCGACGCGGGCGTGCTCTTCGCGGTGGACGCCATGCAGGGCTTCGGGCATCTGCCGCTTGACGTCAGCGCCTGGTGCATCGATTTCTGCTATTTCGGCGCAGCCAAGTGGCTGCTGTCGCCGCAGGGACTGAGCGTCGTGTACGTGCGGCGCGAGCTCATCGATGCTTTGCGGCCCGCTTTTGCCTCCTGGCGATCGGTGAAAAGCCCGATGACGTTTCTGGACTACAGCCAAGAACTGGACGAAGGCGCTCGCCGCTTCGAAGGAGGCACGATCAACTATCCCGCGCTCATCGGTTTTGCGCAGAGCTTGCGGATCTTGCAAGCCGCGGGCTTCCGGGCGATCGAGCGGCACACGCTTAGCCTCACCGACCGGCTCATCCAGGGCGCGCGCGAGCGCGGCATCAGCGTGGA
>DATGHT010000313.1:0-3962 GCA_035307865.1 Candidatus Eremiobacteraceae bacterium
AGCGTGACCCGTCTGGGGCTTTCGGCGAAAATGAATCCCAGCGCATCCGCTCCGGCCTTGACGCAAGCTGCGATGTCCGCCGCGCTCTGAATCCCGCAGATCTTCACCCTGACCATGCGACGTCTCCCCGCAGCGCGCGCAGCGTCGCGGCTCGGTCGGCTGCGCGCATGAGTGCCTCGCCGACCAGCACCGCATCCAAACCGGCTTCGGCTGCGGCATGCACGTCCGCGCGAGTCCGGTAGCCGCTCTCTCCCACCACCGGACAGTCGAGCGGAATCGTACTTCTCAAGCGAACTGCAGTCGCGACGTCCACCGCAAAGCTGTGCAGATCGCGATTGTTGATTCCGAACATGCTCGCGCCTGCCGCCAGGGCGCGCGCAATTTCCTCAGACGAATGGACTTCGACAAGCGCCGCGACGCCCAAGTTGGCGCTGAGCGCTACGAACGAATAGAGCTGCCGGTCGCACAAGACGGCGGCGATCAACAGCACCGCATCTGCGCCCCGCGCAACAGCTTTCCAAATCTGAAACTCGTCGACGATGAAGTCCTTGCACAGCACCGGCAGCGCGACAGCCGCGCGTGCGCGCGTCAGATCTGCAAAGGAACCCGCGAAGTGCCGGGACTCGGTGAGGACCGACAGGGCCGCCGCTCCCCCCGCCTCGTACGCTCTTGCCGTTGCGGCAGCATCGCAGCCACCGTCGATCGCTCCGGCGGAAGGCGATGCGCGTTTGATCTCTGCGATCAGTGCGGGCCGCCCGCTCAAGACGGCAGCTTCAAAGTCGCGGCGGTCGGTCCGCAGCAAGGCCGCGCGTTGCAAGCGTTCGAGTTCGCCCGGCCGCTTTTCGGCGGCCAAGTCGCTGCGGCGCAAGGCGACGATCGAATCCAGGTGACTCATGCCGTGCTGGCCGCAATCAGGTCGCGCAACTTGCCGTAGGCGGCGCCGGAATCGATGGAGGCTTGGGCAAGGCGCGCGGCGGCGGGCAGGCTCGCCGCCTGGCCGCACACCTGCAGCGCGAGCGCTGCGTTCAAAACGACGACGTCGCGTCGCGGACCGGGCTCGCCGCTCAGCACTGCAAGCAGCAGCGCCGCGTTGAGCGCAGCATCTCCGCCCGAAAGTTCATCAGTGCGAGCGCGCTGCAAGCCTGCCTGCTCCGGGTAGATGCGATACGCTCGGCTGGCGTCCCCATCCCATTCGATGATGCTCGTAGGGCCGCTTAAGGACGCTTCGTCCAGTCCGTCGTCGGCATGCATCACCGCGCCGCGTCGGCAGCCAAGCTGCTGCAAGGCCTCGGCGACGAGCGGCATCGCCTGCAGCGAAGCGACGCCGACCACCTGGTGCGAAGGCGAGGCCGGATTCGCGAGCGGCCCCACGAGGTTGAAGACGGTGCGCACGCCCAACTCGCGGCGCACTGCTGCGACCTTGTGCAGCGCGGGATGGTACCGTTGCGCGAACAGAAACGCGATGCCGCAGCGTTCCAGCGTTTGTGCGGCACGGTCCGGCGGCGCGGCGATGTCCACGCCGAGCGCTTCGAGCACGTCGGCGCTGCCGCAGCGGCTCGACATCGCGCGGTTGCCGTGCTTAGCAACCGGCACGCCGGCGCCGGCTACCACGAACGCGCTCGCCGTGGAGATATTGAAGGTGCCTCTTGCATCCCCGCCGGTGCCGCACAGGTCGAGCAGCGGACTGCAACGAGCGACGACCGGCGTGCAATGCGCGCGCAGCGCGGTGGCGGCGCCGGCCAGCTCGGCCGCCGTTTCACCTTTCGTGGCAAGCGCGATCAGCAACGCAGCCACTTGCGCGGGCGTCGCTTCAGGCAGCAGGATCGCGTTGATCGCGGCAAACGCGTCTTGCCGGCTCAGGTGCTGGCCGGCGACCGCACGGCGGATGTGACCACGCAGCGCGCCGCTTTCAACCACAACGCTCATGCCGCCGCCCCATCCGCGATCGCGAGAAAGTTGGAGAAGAGGTGCATGCCGTGCTCGCTTGAGACCGACTCGGGATGGAACTGCAGCCCATAGGTGTGGTGGCTGCGATGCTCGAGCCCCATGACCACCTGCTCCACCGTGCGCGCACACACGCGCAACTCCGTCGATTGCAAGCTTTGTTCTTCAACCACCAGCGAGTGGTAGCGTGTGGCGCGCAACGGAGAGGGCACGCGGTCGAACAAGCGGCTGCCTTCGTGACGGATGACCGAGCATTTGCCATGAGTCGCGGACGAGCGCACGACCGTGCCGCCGAACGCGGTCGCGATGGCTTGATGGCCGAGGCAGATCCCCAGGATGGGGACCTGGCCGCTCAACTCCCGCACGAGTTGCACCGACACGCCGGCGTGCTCGGGCCTGCCAGGCCCGGGCGAGATCACAACGCTCCGCGGCCGCGCGGCCAGCACGTCCTCGATTGCGATCTTGTCGGCTCGCACCACAAGCAGGGTCGCACCAAGCGACCCCAGCGCTTGCACGATGTTGTACGTGAAGGAATCGTAATTATCCACGACCAGCAGCTGGTCGTTCATGGCCGCGCCTCCGGTTGCGGTGCGCCCAGCGCGGCGAACACTGCACCAGCTTTGGCATGGCACTCGGCATCCTCGAGTTCGGGTATCGAGTCCGCCACGATGCCGGCGCCTGCATGCACGCCGAAAACACCGTCACGAGCGAACGCGCTGCGCAGCGTGATACAGGCGTCCAGCGAGCCGTCGAAACCGAAATATGCGACGCTGCCGCCATACGGGCCCCGCTGCACCCCTTCCAACGCACCGATGATCTGCATCGCGCGAATCTTCGGCGCGCCGCTCACCGTACCGGCGGGAAACGCCGCCGCAAAAAGATCGAATGCATCGCAATCGGTCCGCAGCCGGCCCTGCACGTCGGAAGCCAGATGCAGCACGTGACTGTAGCGTTCGACCGCGAAGAGCTCCGTCGCCTCGATGCTGCCGTACTCGCACACCCGGCCAAGATCGTTGCGCGCGAGGTCGACGAGCATGAGGTGTTCTGCGCGCTCTTTAGGGTCGCGTTGCAACTCCGCCGCAACGCGTTGTTCTTCGCGAGGATCGCCCGGCCGTGGGCGGGTACCCGCCAAAGGGCGGATGCGCGCGCGCTGGTCGTCGAGCCGGCAGAGCGCCTCGGGAGACGATCCGAACAGCTCGCCCCAACCGAGGTTGAGATGGAACATGTAGGGCGACGGGTTGATCGAGCGCAGCGAGCGGTACACGTGCAGCGGATCGCTCGCGCTCGAGACCTGCCATGCTTGCGAGAGAACTATCTGATACGCCTCGCCTTCCGCGATCGCATCCTTGGCCGTCTGCACGCCGCGCCGGAAGTCGCGAGCGACCGTCGCGGGGCGAATTTGGCTGACCGGTTCAATGCGCACGTCGTCCAGGCGTGCGGCCCGCAGCAGTGCCATGATGTCTCCAGGAGCGCCGCTGACCGAATCTCCGTGCCGCAGCACAGAGGCGGTGACCAGATGCGTGAAATGGTCGAACACGACGACGATTTCGGGCACGATAAGATGCAAATCGGGAACGTCTGCGTCCGTCGCACTGGGGGAATGGACATCCTCGAAGTAGCCCGCAAGCTCGAAGCCTGCCACGCCGTACGCGCCCAAAAACCGTGGCGCGTGCTGGGGAGCGCAAGCCGTCAGGAATGCACGGCACGCCGCCAGCATGCGGTCAGCAGAAAAATCGCTCGCACCCTGCGGCGTCTGCAGCCGGACGACCCCCGCGCACGCGGTGAGCTCGGCCACGGACCCTAAGCCGATGATGCTGTAGCGCGCGCACTCATCCGGCGCCGGCGAGCTCTCCAGGAGAAACGAGCGGCCGGGCAGCGCGCGGCGCAGCGTCTCGTAGGCGGCGACCGGCGTCGTGCCGTCGAGCAGCAGCGTTTGCGAATCGACCCGCATCTGCGAGCGGGCAGCGGTGGCGAGCATGGCATGGGCTCCTGATGTTCGGAAAAATAAAAAGGGCTCG
>DATGHT010000314.1:0-5982 GCA_035307865.1 Candidatus Eremiobacteraceae bacterium
TCCGGCGGCGGACGTAATCCCATTGGGGTCAAGCAAGGTGGTGGGTCAGGATGGAAAGTTCGGACGCGAGATCGATGCTACGAACGGCCACGCCGGGGCGCAGTTTTAAGCTCACGGGCGCAAAGTTCAGGATGGCGCCGACTCCCGCGGCCACCAAATGTTCCGCACTCGCCTGCGCGGCGGCCGCAGGCACCGTGATCACGCCGATGCCGCAATCGAGCGCGGGCAAGATCTCCGCCAACTCATCCGCATGACTGATCGTGACGCCGTGCCAGCGCGTTCCGACCAAGCTCGGATCCTTGTCGAAGATCGCAGCGATTTTGAACTTTTCCTCGCGGTATTCGAGAAAGGTCGCGAGCGCGTGGCCCAGATAGCCGAAGCCGACGATCGCGATGCGCCAGTCTCGGTCAAGTCCGAGCACTCGCGCCAGCTTTTTCACCAGCGCCTGTACGTCATAGCCCTGGCCGCGACGGCCTAAGCTGCCGAGGTACGATAGATCTTTGCGGATCTGCGTGGACGAGACGCCGCGCCCCACCCGTGCGGCCAGCTGTTGCGATGTCAGCACGCTATCACCCTCGCGCAACGCGTCTTCGAAGCCGCGATGATAGAGGAACAGCCGGGGCAGGCTGATGATGAGCACGCGCTCGTCGGAAGCACGCACGCGGCTGGAGTGCGCGCGGCCATTGGGCAGCGGACGCGCATGCCGGATGCGCGGTTGCGGCTTGGAGCGCTTCTTGGCTGCACGCGCCGGTCGCATGGTCATTGCGCCACCGCTCTCGTCTGCAATCGCGCCATTGCGAGCCGGGCCGCTTCTACGGTGTCAGCGATATCGGCGGACGAGTGAGCGAGGGAAACAAATCCGACTTCGAACTGCGACGGCGCAAGATAAACGCCGCACTCCAGCATTGCATGAAAAAATTGCGCATACGCGCGGGTATTCGAGCGCTTGGCAGTCGCTAGATCGGTGACCGGCTCGGAACTGAAGAACATACCCCAAATCGATCCGACGCGATCCAATACGACGCGCAGGCTATTTTCCTTTATAGCACGCGCCAAGCCGGTCTGCAGCGAGGCTGCCGTCGACTCCAGTCTCTCGTAGGCGCCCGGCCGTGAGAGAATCTTCAGCTGCGCCGTCCCCGCGGCCATCGCCAGCGGATTGCCCGACAAGGTGCCGGCCTGGTAGACGTCTCCCAGCGGAGCAAGCCGCTCCATGATATCCTGCCGTCCCCCAAACGCGCCGACCGGCAATCCGGCACCGATCACCTTACCCAGACACGTGAGGTCCGGCTTGACGTTCAGCAGCTGCTGCGCGCCGCCCCATGCCACTCGAAAACCGGTGATGACTTCATCGAAGATCAGCAGCGCGCCGTGTTCGTGCGCGACGTCGCGCACGAGCTCGTGGTAGCGGTCAACAGGTTTCACGAGTCCCATGTTGGCGGCGATCGGTTCGACGATGACGCAGGCGATGCGGTCACCGTAGCGTCCGAATACCTCACGCAGCGCGTTCGGATCGTTGTAGGGAACCACCAGGGTTTGCTGCGCGGTAGCGACGGCGACTCCCGCGGAGCCGGGTACGCCCAGCGTCAAGGCTCCCGAACCCGCATCTGCCAGTACGGCGTCCGCGTGACCGTGGTAGCATCCCTCGAACTTGACGATCAGCTCGCGTTTGGTGAAAGCGCGTGCAACCCGCAACGCGCTCATGCACGCCTCGGTGCCGGAATTGACGGACCGGAGACGCTCCATCGAGGGCAGCGCGCTCTTGATGAGTTCGGCCAGTTCTATTTCGAGCGGCGAGGATGCGCCGAATGAGGTGCCGGACTCCGCCGCGCGCATCACCGCATCCAGCACTTCCGGGTGCGCGTGGCCCGCAATGAGCGGTCCCCACGACCCGACGTAGTCGATGTACTCGCGCCCGTCGGCATCGTACACTCTTGATCCGGAACCTCGCGTCAAGAACGGCGGCGTGCCGCCCACCGCGCGAAACGCACGCACCGGCGAGTTGACGCCGCCGGGAAACAGCCGGCTTGCCTTTTCGAAAAGCCCTTCGGAAACGGACTTCATGCGTGCAGCCGCTGCCAATCCTCGGTGGTGTTGATGTTCAGCAATTCGCTTGCGTCTGCGCTCGTGAGCTCATAGTAGACTACGGGAAGTCCACGTAGCGCGGCCGTGACTTTTTTTTCACCGCGCGCGATGGCAGCGCTCGCACCCGCGACGAATGCTTCGGTCTCGTAAAGCGCGGCGAGCGGCTCTATCCTGCCGTCCTGACGCCGCGGGATGATCGCAGCCGGCGCGCCGGTCGCAACGCTGAGCTCCTGATAGCGCGCTTCGAGTCGATCGACAAAGCCTGCGCTCAGTTGGGGAAGGTCGCCCGCGGCCGCAAAAAACAGCGGCGTCGTCACAGCCGCTGCGGCGGAAGCAAGCCCACCCAAGGGCCCGCAATTTTCGAATCTGTCAGCGATCATCGCCGTGGGGAGTTGCGCTTGCAGCTCAGGCGCCAGCGGATCGCGGATGCTTACCACGCACGGGCGCCGTCCGTCAGCCGTGAGCCGCCGGAAGGTGCGCAGCAAAAGCGGTTCGCCGTCCAGCCGCAACATGAGCTTGCCCGGCAAGCGGCGCGCTTCGCCGCCCGCGAGAAGGATGATGCTGACCGCGCTGGCGTTCACCATGAGCCCAAGCGACCTACGTCTGCGAGCGCGCCGCCGCGCGCTGCCGCTGAGCAAAAGAGCGAGCGAAGTAGGTCACGATGCAGTCCGCGCCTGCGCGTTTGAACCCGACCAGCATTTCGTCGACGACCTTCGCTTCATCCAACCAGCCGTTTCGGGCGGCTGCCTTGATCATCGCATACTCGCCGCTGACGTTGTAGGCTGCCACCGGTATGTTCACCGCCTCACGCACTCGCCACAGCACGTCCAAGTAGGGCATGCCGGGCTTGACCATGAGCATGTCCGCACCTTCCTCGACATCCTGCAGCGCTTCTTTCAACGCTTCACGGACGTTGGGCGGATCCATCTGATGCGTGCGCCGATCGCCGAAGGCCGGCGTTGAGTCGGCGGCCTCGCGAAACGGACCGTACCAGGCCGACGCATATTTCACAGCATAAGAAAGGATGGCGGTGTTCGAAAATCCCGCGCCGTCCAAAGCGGTCCTGATCGCGCGCACCCGTCCATCCATCATGTCGGATGGCGCGATGATGTCGACGCCGGCACGCGCATACGACAGCGCGCCTCGCGCGAGCAGCTCAAGTGTCTGGTCGTTGTCGACGACGCCATCGGCTCCGACGATGCCGCAATGTCCATGCGACGTGTACTCGCACGCGCACAGATCCGCGATGACGATCAGGTTTGGCAACGAATGCTTCAGCTGCTCGATCGCTCGTTGCACGACGCCTGCCGGATCCGTCAGCGCCGTCGCGCGCTCGTCTTTGTGCGGCGGAATGCCGAACAGCAGGACTGCCGGAACGCCCAACTGGGCTGCTGCTTTTGCGTCTTCGACGAGCCGATCCACCGATTGATGATAGATGCCGGGCATCGAAGAAATCTCTTTGCGCACACCGCTGCCGGCCACGACGAACAACGGCTCGATCAAGTCGTCCACGCTGACGCGGTGTTCGGCCACGAGCCTGCGCAGCGGTTCGTTGCGCCGGATTCTACGCGCTCGCTTGAGCGGCGCCTCGATCTCGCCGGCGTCCGCATCCAAGTGCCTAACGGTAATGCTCATGCTGCTCCTGCTGCGATGATTTGACGGCCGCCGGCCGCCAGCATCTCGTCCGCGATAGCTTCCACCTGAAGCCGCGCTTCTGCTGCGTCCGCCGCGGTAACGCGGACGTGACGGCGTACCGAACGTGTGCCGTCTGTCGAAGCGATGCAGGCGTGCAGCGACCACGCGAGTGCGTGCGGCGGTCCCGGTTCAACCGGCTCGACGTGAATGCCCAATGGCACGACGCAACCGCCCCCGCAGCGCTGCAAGAAACTGCGTTCCAAGTTCGTGGCGAGCGCGCTTGGCTCGTGTTGCAACGATGCGATGAGCTCGGCGGTGACGCGATCATCCGCTCGGCATTGCACGTATAGAGCGCCTTGTCCAGCCGCGGGCACCATCACATCGTATTCGAGCGGAGTTCCTCCGCCCACCAAACCCAGCAAGTCGATGCGCTGCATGCCGGCGAGCGCAAGCACTGCGGCGTGACACGCCCCCTCCAACACTTTGCCAACCCGGCTGTCGACGTTACCCCGCAGCGGCACGATGTCGAGATCGCGACGGCGCAGCCGCAATTGTGCAGCCCGCCGCAACGAGCTTGTGCCGACGGTCGCACCCTGAGGCAGTGCGTCGATACGCGGGTATTGATTGTGCGCGGACAGCAGCACGTCGCGTGCATCGGCGCGCCGCGGCACGACGCCGGCGTCCACCGCGGCGGGGATCTCGGTCGGCAAATCCTTGAGCGAATGGACGGCGATGTCTGCACGCCCATCTTGCAGCGCCGCCATGAGTTCTTTCACGAATACGCCGTCGCCCCCGATCGCCGTCAGACTACGGTCGCGTAACGCATCGCCTTTGGTCGTGATCGAAACGATTTCGATCTCGAGCGCATGCACGGCCCGCAGTGCCGCAACGACGGACTCCGTTTGTGCGAGCGCGAGCGTGCTCTTGCGCGTCGCGATGCGCAAGGTCGCGGGTTTCTCGTGCAGGGGGCTAGACCGCATGTGCCGCTTTTCGCCACGCCGCGCGTATTTACACTTTCGCTGGAGGGTAAGCCCGCGGCAAATGGCAACTCAGATGACGTGATTGCTGCCCAAGAACCGGCGACTGAACTTACAGCCGGCGCCGCTGCTGCGCGTGTTTCTTCACAAACCTCGCTTGCACGCCTGGCGGTCTTTGGGTTCATCGCATTCTTGTTTCTTATTCGCCTGGGCGCAGGAGCGCTCTGGGATAATAGCGAGCCGACCTACGGGGAGATCGTCAAAGAGCTGTTTCGCACCGGTGATTGGATCACGCTTCATTATAACTATCAGCAATGGTTCATCCACCCGCCGCTGTGGTTTTGGAGCGCCGGCGCATCCGTCGCTCTGCTTGGTCTCTCAGAATTCGCGCTGCGCTTGCCGAGCGCGATCTATGGTTTCTTGACGTGCGTTGCCGTCTATAGGGCCGGCCGGCGGCTGTACGGTGAAAACGCCGGGCTCATCGCGGCGCTGGCGCTGGGCAGCAGCCTGGAATTCATCGTGCTGTCGCGGCTGGCGATTCTCGATACCATGCTCTTGCTCTTCACGACGATCGCGTCGCTGTGGATCTACTTCGCGATCCGCGAGGGCGATCGGCGCTCCTTTTGGATCGCGGTCGTCGCGGCCGCCCTGGGCACGCTGACGAAGGGGCCGGTGGCGGTCGTGCTGCCCGTGCTTTCGCTCCTCGTCTATGCGCTTTGGACGCGCCGACGCATCATCGATCGCACGCTGCCTTGGCTCGCCGGGCTGGGAGCGTACGTGCTGATCGCGGGCTCGTGGTTCTTCGTCGAAACGATCGCGGTCGGCACGCGCTTTGTCGGCGACTACTTCGGTCTTTCGAACGTCGGCCGTTTCCTGTCGCCGTTTGAAAATCAACCCGGGCCGTTTTGGTACTACATCCCGCTCGTATTGATCGGCTTTTTCCCGTACGTCGCGTTCTTGCCCAAAGCGATCAAGGCCGCGTGGCAGGCGCGCGGCGACGCGGAGCGCTACCTCATGAGCAGCGCGCTCGTGCCGTTCGTATTTTTCTCAGTCGCGCAGACCAAGCTGCCGAACTATATCGCAGTGATCTTTCCCGCATGCGCGCTGCTCGTCGGACGGCTTTTCGGCGACGCGATCGAGCGCAACAGCCTGCGAACGCTTCGCGGGGCGCTCATCATGCTGCCCGTTTCCCTCGTGATCCTCACCGTGGCTCTCGTATTATTTGGCGAGCTCAAAAACCCCGAACCGTTCCATGCTTTAGCCCCTTATCTGGCACTCCTCGGTTGGA
>DATGHT010000315.1:0-2611 GCA_035307865.1 Candidatus Eremiobacteraceae bacterium
AGGGTGCTCATACTTTCTCCGGCAGCTGCTGGCCCAGCAGGCCGCTGGGGCGGAAGACTAAGATCAGTATGAGGATGGAGAACACGACGACCGAGGTCCACTGATCCGAGATGTACTGCGAGGTCATCGCCTCGACGATGCCGATGAGAAAGCCGCCTAGCATAGCTCCGGTGATGTTGCCGATGCCGCCGAGGACTGCGGCGGTGAAGGCTTTGAGACCGGCCTGATAGCCGTTGAGAAAGAACGTCGTGCCGTAATAGAGCCCCGAGACGAATCCGGCCACGCCCGCGAGCGCCGAGCCGATGAAGAACGTCCAGGCGATGGTCGCATTGATGTTGATCCCCATGAGCTGAGCTGCATCGCGATCCTGCGCGGTCGCGCGCATTGCCGTGCCCAGCTTGGTGCGAAAAACGAAGAGGTTGAGCGCGATCATGAAGCTCACGCTGATGCCCACCACCAGCAACGCACGATCGTCGAAACGAACCCCGCCGAGCACGTGCCAATGATCGGGCAAGAATTGCGGAAAGGGCACCTCCGAGGTGCCCTTCCAGATCTGCATGATGTTCTCTAAGATCAACGACACGCCGATGGCGGTGATGAGCGGCGCCAACCGTGGCGCATTGCGCAGGCGCCGGTACGCCAAGCGTTCGATGAGGACGCCGACGATGCCGCACAGCAGCGCCGCCAGGATGATGACCGCGAATGCCACGAGGCCCAGTTCCCAGCCCGAGGTGATCGTGCTCAGCGGGATGAGCGCGAGAATGCTCAGCGAGAAATAGGATCCGAGCGTGTACACGTCACCGTGCGCGAAATTGATGAGCTCGATGATGCCGTACACCATCGTGTAGCCGAGTGCAATGAGGGCGTAGACGCCGCCGAGGGCTATTCCATTGATGAGTTGCTGAAAGAACTGATGTATTTCAGGCACGAAAACGCGAAGCGATCACTTGGCGTAATTCTTTTGCGTCAAGAATTGCCAGGCCTCATTTTTCACGCCGTAGATCGAGATGATCTTGTTCGTGCTGTCCCCGTTCTTGTCAAACGAGAACCGGCCGATGATGCTGTCAAAGGTCTTGCCGGAACGCAAGTAGGTGAGCACGTCGGCGCGCGTGGGCGCTTTGCCGCCGTTGGCCTTGACGCCGGCCGCGATCGCGTCGATGAGCACCATCGCGCTGACGTAGCCGCCGGCCGAGTACGACCCGACCGTTTGATGAAACTGCTGCTGATATTCCGCTAGGAACGCTTTCGCCGCGGGAATTTTGTCCGCATTGACGGCCGCCACCGTCGCGTACGTATTGTCGGCCGCGCTGCCGGCCGCTCGCAGCAGCTCGTCGTTGCGAATGCCGTCCGCGCCGAAGTAGGGAATCGCACCGAGACCGCTATCCGGCATCTGCTTGCGCACCAAGCCTCCGCCCGTCGAGGTTGTGCCTCCATAAAACAGAACGGTGGGGTTTTGGCTTGCGACGCGCGTCAGCAACGCGTGGAAATCTTGCTGGCCTTTCGTGATGTGATCGTGGCCGAGCACCGTGCCGCCGTCTCGAGTGAACTCCGCGGCCCACTGATCGGCAACGCCGCGGCCGTAGGTCTCGTTGTCGTCCAACACATAGGCCGTGGCCAATTTCATGACTTGCGCGGCGTAGTCCGCGCCCGCCGGACCCTGAATATCGTCAGTGGCGCAGACGCGGAAGAACGTTATCGCATTCGGATTGGTCGTGCGCAGCGCGACTGCGGCCGGTCCTTTGGTGAGGTCGGGATTCGTCGTCGAGGGGCTCACAAGCGCGATGCCGAGATTATTCGACAGCGGAATTTCGGCTTTCGCGACGTTGCTGTTGAACGGGCCGACCACTGCCAGCACGGCGGGGTCGCTATAGAATGCCTGGATGTTCTTGACGCCTTGATTGGGGGAGTGCACGCCGTTGACGGCGTCGTCGGTGATGCTGGCTTCCAAGGTGAAGCCGGGAACCATATGGTTGTTGTTCGCGTCGATGATCGCAAGCTTGACGCCGTTGGCGGTAGGCACGCCATCGGACGCATCGCCCCCCGATAACGGAAGATCGACCCCGATCTTGATCACCGTTCCCCCGGAAGAGCCGCTCGTGTTTTGGGCGTTCTGGGTGTTCGAGCCGCCCGAGCATGACGCCAGGAGCGCGCCGCTCAAGCCTGCTGCCGCGGCAGCCAAAAGCCAGCGGGTGACAATGGTAGATCCCATGGTCGCGATCATCTCCGTTCGAGGGAATGCGAGAGCGAAAAAAGCTTCGTGAGTCGCATTTACGGTCCTTTCCATAAAGCTGCCGCGGAGTTCGTGACGAATACCAACGTAATGAGTTCCAGCATCTCGCCCGACATCACGATCAGAGAGGTCGTGGAAAAACATCCCGGCGCGGAGCGCGTCTTCGGCGCGCACGGGCTGCCTTGCGCGGGTTGCCACGTGTCCACGCGCGAGACGATCCGGCAGGGCGCAGCAGTGCACAGGCTGGACTTGAACGCGCTCGTCGCCGACCTCGATCGCTTTATTTCCGACGGCACGGTTCCGGCGCCGCGTCCAAAGCCGTCCGCACCCACCCACGGACCGCCCGAGCGGCAGCGCAAGCCGGGAATCGAGCACATCGTC
>DATGHT010000316.1:0-24431 GCA_035307865.1 Candidatus Eremiobacteraceae bacterium
GCGCGACCGCGCTTTTGAAGTGCCCGATCCCGCGACCTGGTTGCGTCCGACGCCCGGCGCCGCGGCTGCCGGGAATACCGCTTTCGGCGGCTTGAACAGCGACGAGCTGGCGCTGGTCGATCGCTATGTCGCGCGCCGCACGGTGCTCGAGCCGCACGCCGCGCAGCTGGCTGCTACGAAGATCGCGGCGGCGTTGCGGCCCAAACTCGGAGCCGCCGCGCACGATCTCAGTGATGACGAGCTGCTCGTGAGGCTGTCTGCCCGCCAGCCCCTGTAGTCCTTTCACATCGTCTTTTAACGTACGGGCGGATCTCTCGACGTATACTCTGACTACACGGAAGGCGGAGGTTGACACGTGTCCCCAATGTCGCGACGTTCCTTGCTGCTGTTGCTTGCGGCCGCTGCCGCGGCCGTAAGCGTGTTTGCCCTAGGGCCCTCGCATGCGCAACCCCACACGATCGCCGCGACGAATGCGGACGACATCCACAAGATCAAGCACATCGTCATCATCATGCAAGAGAACCGTTCCTTCGACAGTTATTTCGGCACGTACCCGGGCGCCGATGGGATTCCCATGCGCGACGGCGTTCCGACCGTCTGCATTCCCGATCCGCGAGCCGGCCAGTGCCGGCGACCGTATCACGATGCGAACGACGTGAACCGCGGTGGCCCGCATGGGGAACAAGCGGCACGCGCAGATATTGACGGCGGCAAGATGGACAAATTCATCGCACAAGTGGAGAGCGGCAGTGGCTGCCGGGGGTTTACGACCAACCCAAATTGCGGCGGCGCCACGACGGACGACGTCATGGGGTATCACGATGCGCGCGAAATCCCGAACTACTGGAGCTACGCGCGCAACTTCGTGCTGCAAGACCGCATGTTCGAGCCCAACGCATCTTGGAGCTTGCCCGAACATCTCTTCATGGTTTCCGAGTGGTCGGCGCTTTGCAGCCAGCCTGGCGACCCCATGAGCTGCGTGAACGCGTTGCAAAACCCGCAAAACCCGGATCGTGCGGGGCGCTTGCGGCTGCTACGGCCAGGGTCGGATGGGGTTCCGGACTACGCCTGGACCGATCTGACGTATCTCCTCCACCAACGTCACGTCAGTTGGGCGTACTATGTTTTCGCCGGCCTCGAGCCCGACAGCGAAGACGGATCCATGTACGGGGTACAGCGCCCGCAGCGCGCCAAAACCCCGGGCATTTGGAACCCGCTGCCGTTTTTCGACACCGTCAAGGCCGACGGCGAGCTTGGGAACATCCAGGACATCTCCCATTTCTACGCAGCAGCCAAAGCGGGAACGCTGCCCGCGGTGAGCTGGATCTGTCCGAACGCACGCGTGAGCGAGCACCCGCCGGCGCTCGTCAGCGTCGGTCAGCGGTACGTGAGCGGCCTCATCAATGCGATCATGCAGAGTCCGGACTGGAACAGCACCGCGATCTTCCTGGCATGGGATGATTGGGGCGGGTTCTACGATCACGTCGTGCCGCCGAACGTCGACGAAAACGGCTACGGCTTGCGGGTGCCTGGGCTCGTCATCAGTCCGTATGCGCGCAAAGGCTTCATCGACCACCAGACGCTGAGCTTCGACGCCTACGTCAAGTTCATCGAAGACGACTTCTTGCAAAGCGGCCGCTTGGATCCACGCACGGACGGCAGACCCGATCCGCGGCCGAACGTGCGCGAAAACGTCTCTATCCTGGGCGACTTGCGCAGCGATTTTGATTTCACGCAGCGGCCGCGATCCCCGGTCTTGCTGCGGCCGTGATTAAGCGGCTTCGCTCAGCCTGCGTTCGAGCAGCGCTGCGACCGCCTTCTCTTCCGGACTGAGCTCCGTAGAGGTGCCGCCGTCTTTGCTTGCCCCCGGCTGCGGCAGCCAGCCGTTCAGCGTTCCTTCCATATACGCGTCGAAGATGGCGGGGTGCACGTAGCACTTGCGGCAGATGCTCGCGGTATTGCCGAGCTGCTGGGCCACAGCGGTGACCGCCGCAACGATATTTTTCTTGGCGTGCGTTTCGGAATCCGCCGCCTCGCACCGCTGCAAGGCGAGCGCGCACGACACGGTTCCCACCCACGTGCGGAAATCTTTCGCCGTGAAATAGTCACCACCAAGCTCGCGCAAGTAATCGTTGACGTCGGCGGAGTCGATCGTCTGGCGCTCGCCGGCGTCGTCCAGATATTGAAACAGCTCCTGCCCGGGAAGATCCTGGCAGCGCTTGACGATCGCCGCCAAACGCCGGTCTTTGACCTCAATAGCGTGCGTCTTGCCGCTCTTGCCGCGAAACGAGAAGCGTAGTTGCGATCCCGACACATCGACGTGGCGCGCGCGCATCGTGGTGAGGCCGAACGAGCCGTTCTCTTTGGCGTACTCTTCGTTCCCCACGCGGATGAGCGTCGATTCCAACAACTTCACGACCGTCGCGAGCACCTTCTCGCGCGGCAGGCCGGGCTTGGCGAGATCTTCCGCCACGCGCGCACGAATGTGCGGCAGGACATGCGCGAACGCGAGCATGCGGCCGTATTTCGTTTCGTCGCGCACCGCTCGCCAGCGCGCGTGATAGCGGTATTGCTTGCGGCCACGCGCATCGCGGCCGGTCGCTTGCAGATGCCCGTTCTCGAGCGGACAGATCCAGACGTGCGAGTAGGCTGGCGGAATAGCTAATGCCCGAATGCGATCCAGCGTGCCCTTCTCACGAACGGGTTCGCCGTCGGGATAGAAGTAACGGAACGTGGCGCCTTGTTTTTTGCGCGTGATGCCGTCGATCGCGTCGCTGACGTAGCGCAAACCGGCTGCCTTCGCCGAGGCTGTGGGCTCCACTGGCAGCTCGGCAATAACTGCTGCGGCGCGAGCAGCGCGTCGCGTGCGCGTGCCGTTGCGCTGTCGTCTCATGTGCAAGGGTTGTACCCGGATGCGGGCCGCGTTAAGCTCTCGGGTTAGGAGTGGAAATAGAGGTACTGGAAGAGTTCCGCGCCGTCAGGGGCGGGCTCGAAGCCTGCGACGCGCTTGTTGAAGACGATCGGCCCGGTCGTATACGCGATGGGCACGACCGGCGTCTCACGACGAACGATTGCCAGTGCGCGCAGATAGATACGCGCCCGCTCCCCCTTGTCGGCCGCCCGCTGCCCTGCCAGCATAAGCGCGTGATAGTCCTCGTTCTTCCAAAGCGCGAAGTTGTAGGCGTTCGGTGGATGGGCGTTGTCGAGGTCGAGCGTCGGGTAGAGGAAATTGTCGGGATCACCGTTGTCGCCTGTCCAGCCGGCCACGGTCAGGTCGTGCTCGCCATCCAGCGTGCGCTGCAGAAAGATACCCCATTCTAAACCTTGCAGCTGCGCGTCGATCCCGACGCCGCGCAACTCGGACTGAATGGCTTCGGCCACGCGTTCCGGTTGCGGCAAATAGGGGCGCGGCGCGGTCATATACCAGAGCCGCGTTTGAAAACCGTGCGGAAAGCCCGCGAGCGCGAGCAGTTGGCGAGCGCGCGCCGGGTCGAAACGGTATCCGGGTGCGGGATCATCCGGCCAGACAGCCGGCGGCAGCATGCTGGTCGCAACCGTGGCTGACGGGTCGAAGAACTCACGCGTGATCGTCTGCCGATCGATGGCTTGCGCAATCGCTTGGCGGACGAGCACCTTGTTCAGCGGCGCGTGCTGGGTGTTGAGCGCGAGGTACATCAAGCTGTTCGCGGGCCGGTAATGCACCCGCAGGTTCGGATCGCGCTGCAGCAGCTTCACGTCGTCCGCTTGCGGATATTCCCAGCCGTCGATGTCCCCGTGCTGCAGCGCGAGCCGGGCGACGCCGGCATCGGGAAAATCGCGGATGACCACGCGCGCGATGTGCGCCTTGTCCCCCCAATACCCATCGTAGCGTTGCAGCGTGATGTGATCGTCTTTCACCCATTCCAGCAAGGCGTAAGGTCCCGTTCCGGTCGGATGCCGGAAGTAGTCGCTGCGATACTTGGCGATCGCGGCAGGCGAAGAGATCGCAAAGGCCGGCATTGCGAGTTCGGCCAGCAGCGGAGCGAGCGGGTGCGCGAGGACGATCGTGACCGTGAGCGGATCTTTGACCGCCACGTCGCGGATCGCGCCTGGAAAACCGCCGAAGACGCTCGCGTAATAGACGAACGCACCCCACTGATGGTAAGGATGCCCGCGCAATCGCCAACGATCGAGATTGAATTTGACGGCGGCGGCATCGAATGCCGAGCCATCCTGGAAGCGGACGTTGCGGCGCAAACGGAATGTCCAAGTGGTGCCGTCGCCGCTATGCGACCACGAAGTCGCAAGGCACGGTTCAACCGCAAACGATCCCGGCTTGTAGCGCGTCAGTCCTTCGACGATGACATGATCGACGTTGAGCGACAGCCCATCCGTGGCGAGCGCGGGATCCAAGTTCAGCGCGTCTTTGTTGCGGCCGAACACGAGAGTGTCGTTCGTCGCGCCGCTGTTTCCCGAACACGCCCCGGCTGATAGCGCCGCGAGCAGCACCGTCAGCGCGAGCGCGCAGCGGATGAAAAGGTTCGCGCTCCCGAGCGCCGGAACCCGTTGCCAGGAGGGTTGCAGCATGAGTATCGTGCTACGCAATGCGTGCCTCATCGACGGCGTGACGCCCGAGCCTTTGTCGAAACAGGCGGTCGTGATTGACGGCGACACGATCGCGGACGTGTCCGCGAAGCCGCCATTTCGCAGAGAAGATGCCGAAGTCATTGACCTGAACGGCCTGACGCTGCTGCCCGGCCTTATCGATGCGCATTCGCACCTCGGCTTGACGTACGACTTTTCCGGTGAAGGCGACCCCGGCCTGTTCTCCGCTGCAGAGATCGCTGCGTGGACGTTTGAGAACTGTGGTTTGTGTTTGGACGCCGGCTTCACGACGGTACGCGATATGTGCGGCGTTGACGGCGGCCTCGTGCGCGCGATCGAATCCGGAGCCGTGCGCGGCCCGCGCGTTTTCCCTTCGGCCGCAGCGATCGTGCAAACCGGTGGTCACGGCCACCTGGCCGGACCGTTTTGCATTCACAGCTACACCCTCGCCATTCCCGGTTTGGTGCAGATGCTGGCCCTGTGCGACGGCGTCGACGAGGTGCGCAAACAGGCACGGCTAAATTTTCGGCGCGGCGCAACGCAGCTCAAAGCGTTCATCAGCGGCGGCGTCGTGTCGACGACCGATCGGCTCGAGGACACGCAGCTCACGATCGAAGAGTTGGCTGCCGCGGTCCAAGAGGCAAAGGCACGCGAGACCTATGTGTCGGGGCACGCGCACAACGTGCGTGCCATCCGCAACGGACTCGCCGCCGGTCTGGAATGCTTCGAGCACGGCACGATGCTCGACGAAGCGACCGCCCACGCGATGGCTAAAGCGGGCGCCGCGCTCGACCCGACGTTCGCCGTCTGCCACCTCATGGCGAAGGACTGGAAACAGATGGGCTTGACCGAGACCATCGCCGCGCGAGGAGCCGGCTGCGAAGAGTCCATGACGCAGTCGGTAAAGATGGCGGAAGCTGCCGGCGTGCTGCTGGGCTCCGGGTCGGATTTGCTCGGCAGGCGTCAAAACCGGCGCGGTTTGGAGCTGACGCTCAAGGCGCGCGTTCTCTCACCGATGCGCGCCATCCAGTGCGCAACCGTCGGCAACGCCACCATCATGCACCAAGAAAACCGTCTCGGCAGCATCGAAGTGGGCAAGCTCGCGGACATGATCGTCATCAACGGCGATCCTTTGAGCGAACCCGAACTCTTTGACGACCCGGCGCGCGTCGTGCTGGTGATGAAGAGCGGCGTGATCGTCAAGAACCTGCTCGAGCCGAGCGCTGCCACCCGCTCGCGGGAAGCAGCATTGGCAGGAGCTTCTTAGGCGCACGCCTCCAGCGCACGGCGGGTGAACACGCGGGCCATGCGCTTGCGATAGGGGATCGAGCCGCTCGTGTTGTCAAGCGGCTTGCCCGCGCCAAACGCCGCCTCGGCGGCGGCATCCAAGAGGTCGGCGGTCAACTTTTTCCCTACCAGCACGTCGGACGCTCGCGTCACCTCGACCGGTTTGGAGCCGACCGCATTGATGACGATGCGGGCGGCGCTGCAAACCCCGGTTCGATCCCGCTCGATGACTGCCGCCACGCCGAAAATCGGAAAGTCGAATGAATTGCGCAGACGCAGCTTGCGGTACGCGCTGCGCGTGCCGGGCGCAGGCGGCGGCACCGCGACGAGCGTGAGGATCTCATCGCGCTGCTTGCTCCATGCATCGATGCCGTCGTTGCGGTAGAATTCTGCGAGTGGGACCTCGCGCTCTCCATTCGGACCCGCCAAGCGAATGCGCCCACCGTACGCCTGCAGCACCGGCGCGGTATCGGATGAATTCGCGGCCACGCACTTGGGGCTGCTCGGGGCGACGCGACAGATGTCGCCGTCTTTTTTCATGCAGTAGCCTAATGCTTTGCGCCAGTCAAGATTTTGATTGTAATAGTTGCAGCGCGTGTCGAGGCAGAGGTTGCCGCCGATCGTTCCCATGTTGCGCAGCTGGGGCGTCGAGATGAGCAAGGCGGCTTCTGCCAGTGCGGGATAGTACGTGCGCACGACGTCGCTCGTCGCGATGTCGGTCAGCGTCGTCAGCGCACCCAGGGTGAGACCGGTCATTTCGTTGTACGCGATTCCGCGCAGACCGCCGATCGAGCGCAGTCCGATCAAAAGCGGCGGAGTGAACAGCCGCTGCTTCATGTTCGCGTACAGATCGGTGCCGCCCGAAACCACCATTGCAGCCGGCTGCGCTTGCAGGTTCGCGACGGCCTCGCTGACGCTGGCTGCCGCGACGTAACGAAATGGCGGCAGGCGCAGCATCAGGCCGGCACCTCGGCGGGTTTCGACCTGCGTAACCGCAAGACGCCGCCCGCCTGGGCATCGATGGCTTTGAGCACTTTCTCGGGCGTGATCGGCGTCGAGTGCACGCGCGTCTTGATGGCGTCCGCCACCGCATTGGCGATAGCCGGGATGACAGGATTGAGCGGTCCCTGCCCCGCTTCTTTTGCACCGAACGGTCCTTCTTTGTCGTCCGTTTCGATGAGTATCGATTCGATGGGCGGCGTGTCCAAACTCGTGGGCATTTTGTAGTCCAAAAGATTCGGGATCTTGTGCTCGCCCGCTCGGAATGGCCACTCTTCCAGCAGTGCTTCCGCCAAGCCCATGTAGACGCCGCCTTCGATCTGTCCTTCGACGGAATCCGGATTTATCGCGCGCCCGACGTCGTGGGCGAGCGTGATCTTCTCCACTGTGATGGCTCCGGTTTCCCAATCGACCTCGAGCTCGGCCACCGCCGCGCTGTAGGAGTACGCGGGCGAAGGCCCCACCCCGGAGCCTTTGTAGCCGGCGGCGAGCTTCGGCGGCCTGTAGGAACCGACCGTGGCGATGGTGCCGAATCTGGCCTCGGCGGCCTGCGCGGCTTCGATGAACGTTATCGCGTTGGCGGGATTGGCGAGCTCGTACGCCCGGCGTGCTGCCAGACCGACTTGGGAAGGTTGGATGTTGAGCTTTTCGGCCGCCGCCTCAACGATCTGCGCGCGCGCTTTCGCTGCCGCGACCCGCGCCGCGTTGCCGGCCATGAATGTGACGCGGCTCGAGTAGGAACCCAAGTCGACCGGCGTGAGATCGGTGTCGCCGCTGCAGACGCGCACATCCATGACGTCGACGCCCAGCGTATCGGCGACGATGGCGGCGAGCATGTGATTGGAACCTTGGCCGGCCTCGCTCGATCCGCAGAACACCGTGACGCCGCCGCCGCGATCCACCTTCACGATCGCACCCGACTGCGGCATGGGATTCCAGTAGATCGGCAGGCCCGCGCCGCAGAGGTACGAGCTGGCTGCGATGCCGATGCCCTTGCCGCGCGGCAGCTTGCCCTTCTTCTCGCGATAGTTCGTGCGTTGTGCGGCAGCCTCAATGCATTCGCGAATGCCGCAAGACGTCACGCGCAATCCGTTCACCGTCGTGCTGTACGCATCGACAGCGATGCGCTTGCGGTAGTCGGCCGCATCCAGACCCAATGCGTCGGCGATCTTGTCGAGCTGACACTCGAGCGCAAACCGCGGCTGGGTCGTGCCGTGCCCGCGTTTTGGTCCGCAGGGCGGCTTGTTCGTGAACACGCGGATGCCGTCGAACTTGTAGGCGGGGATTTTGTAGGTGACCGTCGTCAGCGCGCCCGTGTAGTAGGTCGTTGCAACGCCGTAGGAGCCGTAGGCTCCGCCATCGAGCCAGGACTGCAAGTGCACTGCGGTGATCGTGCCGTCGTTTTTGACGCCGGTCTTCAGTTTGAACTTCACCGGATGACGGCCGCGGTGCGCGTAAAACACCTCTTCGCGCGTGAGCGTGATCTTTACCGGCCGCCCGGTCTTCAGCGCTAAAAACCCAGCCGCGAGTTCGTGCGCGAAGGGCTCGGTCTTGCCGCCGAAGCCACCGCCGATGGGCGGCGCGATGACGCGCACGTAACTGCCCGGCAATTGCAGAACTTGGGCGGCGATGCGATGCAGATAGTGCGGCGTTTGCGTCGAGCACCACAAGGTGAGCTTGCCGTCCGGGGTCGGCTGCGCCACGACCGAGTGTTGCTCGATGGGCGCGTGCGTGTTGCCTTCGAAGAAATATTCGTCTTCAAAAATGCGGTCGGCTTGCGCAAAACCGGCGTCGACGTCGCCGAACTCGAGATGCGCCTCTTTATGGATGTTGTTCGTGCGCCGCGGATTGGGGTGGAGCTGCGGGAGGTCGGTCCGCAGCCCTTCGTCGATCGACATGATGGCAGGCAAGGGCTCGTACTCGACCTCGATGAGTTCCAAGGCTTCTTCGGCCGTGAGCTCGTCATCCGCAACGATGCACGCCACCGGATCGCCGACGTAACGCACCTTGTCGATCGCCATCACGGTCTCGTCCGGACTCGATGGCAAGATGCCGTAACGCACCGGCAGGTCTGCGCCGCTGGCTGCGGCGACGACGCCGGGCAGCCGCAGTGCCTTGCTGACGTCGACGCGTTTGATGCGGGCATGCGCATACATGCTGCGCAACATCTTGCCGTGCAGCATCTGCGGCAGGATGATGTCATCGGCGAACTTTTCCTGGCCGGTCACCTTGCCAAACGTGTCGACTTTGGGCAACGATTTGCCGACGACGTGAAACCCTTCGGGTTTGTCCGCCGGCGTCGCCGGGGCGGCGATCAGGATGCTCTCGGTCTTGCTGGCGGCGCCAAGCGGCCGTGCATCGCCGTCGGGATTGGTGGCCGTTGAAACCGTTCGCAGGTCGGCCTCAGACATGGCTGTCCGCCGCTTGCATTCGTTCCGCTGCGAGCGCTATCGCCTCGATGATCTTCGTATAGCCGGTGCAGCGGCAAAGGTTGCCCGCAATTGCGTCTCGGATTTTTTCCGTGTCGAGCTGTTCTCCGCGCTCGACGAGCGCCGCGGCCGTCATCAAGAAACCGGGCGTGCAGTAGCCGCATTGTGCGGCACCGCATTCCGCGAACGTCTGCTGTACGGGATGCAGCTGGTTGTCTTTCGCCAGTCCCTCGACGGTACGCACGCGGTGGCCTTGCGCCTCGACGCCGAGCATAAGACAACTGAGCACCGGCTCGTCGTCAACGAGCACGCAGCACGCCCCGCAGTGGCCCATTTCGCAACCGTGCTTGGTACCCGTCAGCTCGAGATCTTCCCGCAAGACTTCGAGCAGCGTCTTGTTTGGAGCGAAGGCGCACTCGACATCCTGGCCGTTGATATTGAGCGCAAGCAGTGTTTTAGGGGGCGCTATACTCAAGCTGAAATCCACCGTTCTTTGTGCTGAACAATCGTTCAGCAGATGGTCCAAATTATACCAAGCTGGGAAAACGAGCGCAAGCTTCGGCCTAAGGCCTCGCAACGTGAGGCACGCCACGCTTTGCGCGGGCCTGGCCTAATCTGTTCCGGCGTGTGAATTTATATAGTGTAGCCAGTTTTGGGCCGATGAGGAATACGGTGATTCAATCCCTGAGCGACAACCAATTCACGATTGAACAGGCCGTCCACAGCGCGGCGCGCCGCTTGCGCGCGGCAAATGTCGAACAGGAAACGGCGGCGGGCGTCGTCCTTGCCATCATCGAGGCGCTCGGGAATGTGGCTCGCCACGCTTGCAAACCTTTCGAGCCGTTGCGGTTTGAGCTGCTGCTCGAAGTCAAACGCGGCTGCATCGTCGTCGATGTCGTGGATTATGGACCGGGCTTTGAGCTCAGACGAGCGACGATGCCCGACCCGTTCGCCGAGTCTGGGCGCGGCATTCCGCTCATGCAGCGTTTTTGCGATTCTTTAGAATACCGGCGCGGCCGGAGCCGCAACCATCTCATCCTGCGCAAGCGCCTCGCTGAGGCGCAGCAGTCAGGCATCGCAGCCCGCTAGACCTTCAGCTCGACCTTCTCCAAGACCGGTTCGGTCTTCACCACATGGTGATTCAAACGCAGTTCTTCCGGGCTGAACCCGAACGCCAATCCTAACAGCTGGGGCAGATGGAAGATCGGCACCCCGATCGGCTGGTTGAGCACGGCTGCCGCGTCAGGCTGCTGCGCGTCGAGATTCAGATGGCACAGCGGACAGGGCGTCACGAGTAAATCGGCGCCTTTGGACTTGGCTTCGAGCATGTGCTTGCCGCCCATCTTCAAGGAAACGTCGCGATTGAACGTGATCATCGGAAAGCCGCAGCACTTGCTCTTGCCATGATATTCAACCGGAGTCGCACCGACGAGCGAGATGATTTGTTCGAGATAGGTAGAGCGCTCCGGCCGCTCTTTCAAACCCAGGTACTCTTCCGGCCGCAGGATATAGCAGCCATAGAAAGGTGCGATCTTCAATCCGGTGAGCTGCCGCTTGATCAACGGGCGCAGGCGATCGATGCCGATGTCTTCCATCAAGATCCACAGCAGATGCTTGACCTGCGTCGAACCGCGATACTCGTAGCCGCTGTCCGCCAGCGCGAGGTTGGCGCGCTCTAAGCGGGCTGGGTCGTTGCTCAAGCCGTGTTGCGTCGCGCTGAGCACGCCTTGACAGGTGCTGCAGATCGTCATGAGGTCGGCGCCTTGCCGCTCGGCCATCGCGAGCGTGAGCCCATTGAGGGCGTCCGACAAGTCCGGGTTTTGCTCGCTGAGCACGCCCGCGCCCGTGCACGGCGCTTCCGTCAGCTCGACGAGCTCCAAGCCCAGCACGCCCGCTATCTTTTCCGTCGAGACGTACAGCTCTGGGCAGGCTCCCTTGGAAACGCACCCCGGCCAAAACGCAACCTTCATCTAGATGATCCTCATTTGAATCTGCCGCCGACTCGATTAAAAATCTCTCGCACGCGACGCAAGCCCGGTATTTTGTGATGCAACAGCGGCGGAAGCTTGCCCGCGCGCAACAGGTTCAAAGCAGCGGGTATCGCTTGCAGCTGCGCGCGGATGTTGAACAAGCCAACCGACTTGGGCATGAGGGTCAGTTCGTTCAGCCGGCCGCTGTCACGGATCGATTCTGCAAAAGCGTCGGCGTGGCGCGTGCCGGGGTTGTTGGTGAACCCGGCGTCCACCGCCAGGCGGCGCAGCTTGAGAATCTGGTCCAGCGGCGCGACGCCTTTCGGGCACTGCTGCACGCATTCGTAACAATGGGTGCAATCCCAAACGCCGTTGGCCTCACTGTATTCGCGCAGCCGCTCTTTCTGGGTCGCATCGCGCGGGTCGGCCGTGTAGCGATATGCTTTGGCGAGCGCTGCCGGTCCTAAGAAATCCTTGTTGACGGCAAACGATTCGCAGTCCATCAGGCAGGCACCGCATGAAATGCAACTCACCTCTTGGATGAGGTTCTCCATCGCGGCGTTGGCGACGCGGTATTCCTCGCCTTGCGGTACGGGCTGCGTGTTCTCGAGCCACGGGCGCACCTTGCGGTTCTTCTCCCAAAAGGGCGTCATGTCGCAGGCCAGATCGCGAATCACCGGCATCGAGGGCGGCGACTCGACCGTGACCTTGCCGTCAACGGTGTAGTCTTTCAATTTGCTCTTGCAGGCAAGGCGCGCGTGACCGTTGACCCACATCGCACATGAGCCGCAGATCGCGCTGCGGCAAGCGCAGCGAACGACGAGGCTCTCATCCTGATATTCGCGGATCTCGATGAGCGCATCCAGCACGACCGCGTGCTCCGGCAGATCGACTTCAAAGGTCTGATAGCTGCGCGGGGGCGCGTTTTCGTAGGGCGGCGGGTAGCCGGACCCATTGCGGGTGGGCGGCTTCTCGGGATTGTACCGTCCGACGACGACTGTCCACTTCATGCTAGTAGGTCCGTTCTTGCGGAGGCCACTTGGTGATGGTGACCGGGGCAAAGTCGATGCTCGGCGCTTGCCCTTCGCGCCGATGGATCAAGACGTGCTTCAACCATTCGGCATCGTTGCGCTGCGGGTAGTCGGTGCGCGAGTGCGCCCCGCGGCTCTCCTTGCGCGTCAGCGCGCTCAAGATCGTGGCCTCGGCACAGTCAAGCATGTACCCCAATTCGAGCACGAACGTCAATGCCTGATTGAAAATCCGACTTTTGTCGCCGACGGCGACCAAGTCATAACGGCCTTTGAGATCGTGCAGCTTTGACAACGCTTCATTGAGACCGGCCTCATCCCGATACACGCCGACGTATTTATCCATCATGAGACCCAGCTCGAGGCGCACGCGTGCGTGCGTCTCCCCCGCGTATGGCCGCGCCAGCAAGGCGTTCATCCGCTGCTGTTCGGCCGCCAAAAAATCTTCGCCGGAGGTGAGGGGTTTCAGGCTCTTCACGTGCTCGACGGCTGCCGCCCCCGACCGCCGTCCGAACACCAGCGTGTCCAAGAGAGAGTTGGCGCCCAAACGGTTGCCGCCGTGCACGCTCACGCACGCGCACTCGCCGGCCGCGTACAATCCCGGCAGCGGTGTGGCGCCGTCGACGTCGGTCTTGACTCCACCCATGATGTAGTGCATGCCGGGGCGTACCGGCACGGGGTCGGTCACCATGTCGATGTTCAAAAAGTCCAACGCGATCTCATGAATCTGCGGCAGCTTGTGCATGATGACGTCGCGGCCAAGGTGCCGCAGGTCGAGCAGCACGCAGCCATCCAAACCGCGGCCTTCGGCGATTTCGATGGTTTCCGAGCGTGACACGACGTCGCGCGAGGCCAGCTCCATCATCTTCGGCGCATAGCGCTGCATGAACCGCTCGTTCTGCGCGTTGAGCAGGTACGCGCCCTCGCCGCGCGCGGCTTCGGTCATCAAGAAACCTGTGCCCTTGAGCGTGGTGGGATGGTATTGCACCATCTCCATGTCCATGAGCGGTGCGCCCGCGCGATAGGCGAGCGCGATGCCGTCGCCGGTACAGATGAGGGCGTTGGTGCTCGGTTCGTAGACGCGGCCCATGCCGCCGCTTGCCATGATGACCGCTCCGCTTCGCAGCAAATGCAGCTCGCCGCTCATCATGTCGAGGGCCACGACACCGCGGCACACGCCGTCTACGACGTACAGGTCGGTCGCGAACCACTCTTCGTAGACTTTGACGCCGGCTTTGAGGATCTGGTCGTAGAGCGTGTACAGCAGCGCTTGGCCGGTGATGTCACCGACGAAATACGTGCGCGCTTTGGAAGCGCCGCCGAACGCGCGCGTTCCGAGTTTCCCTTGTTCGTCGCGATAGAAAATCACGCCCATGTGCTCGAGTTCGATGATGTCCTGTGGCGCTTCGCTGCACATGACTTCGACTGCGTCTTGATCGGCAAGATAGTCGCTGCCCTTGATGGTGTCAAAGGCGTGGATTTCCCAGGAGTCGCCCTCGCCGATCGCGGCATTGATGCCGCCTTGCGCCGCACCCGAGTGGCTGCGCACGGGATGGACCTTGGAAACCACCGCGACATTCACGCCATTGCGTGCGGCTTCCAACGCGGCGCGCATGCCCGCGAGGCCCGCGCCGAGCACTACGATGTCGTGATCAACAACCATAGCCGAACTTTTCTACCTTCAGCGAACGTCGGAAAAAGAACACAACGGTACAGTTCGGCGGCCTTTGACGGCTTCCAGGGAAGCCCTGCGGTCTTATGTGCCGTTTGTCGGCTCGATGACCACCTTTTCCATCGTATCGCCGGGCCGGATTTGCTTGGCAACATCCATGCCCTCTCGCACGTGTCCGAACACCGTGTATTGGTGATCGAGAAAGTGCGCGTCTTCCAAGCAGACGTAGAACTGCGAGCCGGCCGAATCAGGCGACTGGGCGCGAGCCATTGCGACCGCGCCTGCGTCGTGGCGCCGTTCGTTGAATTCGGCCTTGAGATGATAGCCTGGTCCGCCGGTGCCGGTGCCGTGCGGACACCCGCCCTGGATGACAAAACCAGGCTCGACTCGATGGAACGTCAAGCCGTCGTAAAATCCGCTGCGCACTAGCTTCATGAACGAGGCGACCGTCGTGGGCGCATCCTCGGGGAAGAACGTGAAGACGATGTCGCCGCGCTTGGTCTTGATTCTGGCTTGCTGTTTCTTTGCGAGCGCGGTGAGACTGATGATCTCTTGCGTTGACGGCGGTTCTTGATTCGGCATGCCCAGGTCGCTTCTTGTACGGCTCCCGCCGCGCCTTTCGTGCGCCGGCAACGTTGACATGCGGCGCAGGCGCGTGGTAAGATGGCGCCTTAGTCACCCGCGCGATTTGAAAGGGAGGGCCGAATTGAAACACCAGACGCTGCATGCCAATACGGCTCGTCCATGCATTGTTGCGGATTCGAATCGCGCAATGAATGGTTTTTGCGGGGACATGCTCCGCGGGGCGCCGCCTAGCGTTTGATCGCGGCGACCGCCTCGGCGGCAAGGAGCAAGGCCCCCGCAACAATGCGGGGGCCTCTTTTATTTTGTCGATGTTCGGTGCAACTCTGAGGGAAGCGAGGTGAAGCACATGCACCGTTGGTCATTACACGACAGCGCAATGCAACGCCGATGCGAGCTGCTGGCGGAAGCCGCACGCGCGCGTTTAGCGTCGCAATCGCGCGGTTCGCGCCGGCAGCGCATCACCGGGCGCAAGCGAGTTGCTCGCGTGCTGCTCGCACTCGGCTACTTTTTGCTGGACGCCGGTCATTCGCTAGATACGGACATGTGGCGGTCGGTGTAAACCGGCCGCTTCATGGTTTTAAACCGGCTTGTGCCGCGACGGCTCGAGATTGAAACTTTCTGCGTGCGGGTAAATGCGACGGTGGCACTGCACAGGCGCGGGCCGAAAGGGAGTACCGTCACATGAAAGATCGAAACAAAATGCCCGGTGGTAAGCCGGACACCGATGTCCCGCCCAAACCGCATGAATTTCCAGAGTACGAAGACATGCCGACCGACGTGCATGACGGTGAAGGGCCCGCGCGCAAAGGCGAAACGCCCGAACGGGATTCCCACGTCCGGCGTGACGTCGACAACGAGACCGCCGACGTTACCAGCGAATAGGCAACGCCCCGTTTATACGTCCAGCGCCTTTGGCACTCGGCCAAGGGCGTTTTGATTCCGCAGGCGCCGGTTTCAGGCCAAAGCGATCGGTTCGATCGCTTCCTCGCCGACGAAGAATTGCGCGGCATACAACGTCGCGTAGAGCCCGCCGCGTTTGAGCAGCTGGGCGTGGGTTCCTGATTCCACGATACGCGCGCCGTCGACGACATTGATGACATCGGCGCGCAACACCGTGGACAGCCGGTGTGCGACCACTAGATTCGTGCGGCCGCGCATCAGCGGCACCAGGGCTTCTTTGATGAGCCGTTCGGACGTGGAATCAAGCGAGCTCGTCGCCTCGTCCAAGATGAGGATGCGCGGGTCTTTGAGCAGCACGCGCGCGATCGCGATACGCTGGCGCTCGCCGCCGGACAGCTTGTGGCCGCGCTCGCCGACGACCGTTTGCAAACCGTCAGGCAGGCTCGCGACGAGGTCGTAGATGTTCGCGGCCTTGCAGGCAGCGATGAGTTCCTCATCGCTGGCGTCGGGTTTGCCGTAGCGCAAATTGTCGGCGATGCTGGCGTGGAAGAGGTACGTCTCTTGCGTCACGATGCCGATGTTGCGGCGTAACGCTTCCAGTTGCAGGTCGCGCACGTCGTAGCCGTCGACCAGCACGCGTCCTTCTTGCGGATCGTAGAAACGCGGCAGCAGCTGCATGATCGTGGTTTTGCCGGCGCCGCTCGGGCCGACGAAGGCGACGAGCTCGCCCGGGCGCGCGCGGAATGATACGTCATCCAATGCCCAGCGGTCGGGCACGTACTGAAAGCGCACGTGTTCAAACGCGATGTCGCCGCGCGCGGTCCCGAGATCGATCGCGTCCGGGCGCTGCGCCGCTTCGGGCTGCATGTCTAAATAATTGAAGATCCGCTCGAATACCGCAAAGGCGCTGACGAGCTGCACCTGCACCCCGATCAGCGCCGAGGCGGGCCCGTAGAGCCGGCCGAGATAGGCCACGAACGCGACGATCGTTCCCACCCCGAGCCCGGAGGTGATGGCGAGCCAGCCGCCGCCCAGCCACACGATCGCCGGTCCGATGACGACCAACGCGCCGATGAGCGCGATGAACCAGCGTCCGACGAGCGCCAGTCGAATCTCGAGCTTCATGAGATCGGTGCCCGCCGCGTGGAAGCGCTTGCCTTCTTCGCGCTCGCGCACGAACGACTTGATGAGCGTGATGCCCGACAGCGACAGAGTTTCTTGGATGAGGCTTTCGATCCGGTCGCGTTGTTCGCGCGTCTGCTTGCGAACGGCGTACATCGTTCTACCCACCGGGCCCAGTGGGATGACCATCAACGGCACCACCGCCATCGACAGCAGCGCCAGGCGCCAATCGAGCCAAAAAATCGCGATCACAGTCGTGAGAATGACGATGATGTTAGTCGCAAGCGTCACCAGCGTACCGGTGACGACGTTGTCCACGGCATCGACATCGCTCGAGACGCGATTCATGATCTCGCCGGTTTTGGTCGAGGTGAAGAACGCGAGCGACATGCGGTGCAGATGGCGCACGAGGGCGTCGCGCATATCGCGCATGATGCCTTCGCCGACGAAAGCGTTGAGATAGCCTTGCCAGCCGCCAATCGCGCTTGCGAGTAACGCGGCGGCGACCATGCCCCCTACGAACATGACGAGCTGGTGCACGTTCTTATGCGCAATCGCCCCGTCGATGATGAGTTTCGTGAACAGCGGCGGCAGCTGACCCAGTACGCTCGTGAACAGGATGCACAAGAGGATCAGCACCTCTTGCCGCCAGTAACGCGCAAAATAGCCGACGATACGGCGCCAGTCGATGCGCCCCGGCCGCTTGGAACCGTCGGACATGTTGAGGCCGTGCATGAGGAACAACGGGGACGAACCGATCATGCGAACGTACTACCGGTCAGCGGGGCCGGTTTCCCCCACACGAAGGTCTAGTGCGCTCGTCACCGCCAAGCGGCGGTTATCGTATTGGAAGCTCGGGAATTGCCCGCCGGCTGCAAACCATACATATCCTCGAGCGTGCGCAGCACGCTGTAGTGATCGATGCGTTCGTCGTCGCGCCCGCTCTTGACCATCGGTCCCACGAAGATAGTGGGAATGCGATTGTTTTCGCCGCGATCGTCTTCGTCCCATGTGATGATGACGAGGGTGTTATGCGTTGCGCTCCAGTCGATGAGGGCACCCACATAGCTCTGCAGCCAGCTATCCGCATCCGCGACCGAGCCGCTGTGCATATCGTGCGCCTGATTCGGCACGATAAATGCGACGGTCGGCAAGTCTTGGTAGTGAGGCAACGCGGAAAACGGCAGGTTTGACGACGCCGGTACGTTTGTGAAACTCACCCAGGGATTGTGCTTGCGGGCGTAACTCCATTTGGCAAAACCGGCAAAGCAGCCTGTGAAGCCCGGGTGCGGTAATGTTTCTGAATAGCCGGCGAAGCTCAAGTGGGCCGCGATCAACTCGCTAGCGAGGTTGGGAGCATCCGCCGGCACGCCCTGTTCCGGACAGCCATCGCCGTTGCGATTGATCTCACCCGCGAACAATGCGATGTAGTTGGGTTGGCTCGGATGCGTGATCGCGTAGGATTGGGTGAACAGCGCGCCTTGCGCTGCGAGTTTGTTCAAATAGGGCGCGTCGGCGTTACCTATGATGGACGAGAATGAATGATTTTCTTCCATCACGATGACCACGTGGTCCGGGCGCGGCAGCGTGCGCGCCTGCGGCGCTTTGGCGGCGGACGGCATGCCGGCCGCAAGCGCGATACCGCTTGAGCTCGCCCGCTGTTGCCCCATTGCAGTCGTCTCGGCGCCATTACTAAAGATGAAGGTTTCAATGGCGGATGCCGTCGGGTCGGCTGAATCGTTCAAGTTGCTGATGACCGTGTTGTGATCGCGGCCGCTCGGTTGCAGATACGTCACGGCAACGCCCGAGCTGCGCAACGCGTCTGCAAAGCGCTCGGAGTCGCGCGCGGGCGCATAGTTGTCATCCAGAGCATGCACGAGCAGGAATGGCGGCGCGCCGACGTGCGCAGCGCGCTGCGCGCTGAACCGTTGCCAGCTCGCTGCGCTCGGCCCGAACGCGGCGAAGTAGTAGCGTTGCAGATCGGGGCTGGTCTTTGCACCGGGAAAATCCGTGGCTGGATCGTACGCCAGCCCATCGACGGCCACGACGCCTGAGAACGGCACGGCGCTGCCGCGGCCCCTCGCCGTGGCTCGCATGCCCGCTAGTGAAACGAGCTCGGCGCCGGACGAGTGCCCCATCAGGAACATCCTGTCTGCGGCGTAGCCGAAAGCCGGTGCATGCTCGCGCAGCCACTGCGCAGCTCGCACGATCGCGTCAGCCTGCTGATCGGCGTGGGCTCGCGGCGCCAAGGGATAGTTGAGGTTGGCAAAAGCGATCCCGCAGCGCGCGAAGGCATAGCCGAGATGGCCGTAAGAGCGCCTGTCGCCGCCGACCCATCCTCCGCCGTGCGCGAACACCACGAGCGGCTCGCCCGCACGGTGAGCGGGAACGTACAGGTCGAAACGGGTGGAGTCTCCGTGCGGTTCGTAGGCCAGATCGCCGATCGTTCTGACGCTGTCCGCTTGCGCGTCACACGGGGAAGCCGATAAGGCTTGGTGTCCGCCGCAGCCCGCGAACAGCACGCATGCCGAGAGGGCAAGAGTGCGGAGGGAGAAGGCGGCGATTGCTTTCACGGCGTTCCTATTAGGTGCTGTGGCGCGCTGACCTGCGCTTCGGAGCTAGAGCGAATTTAAGGATCCGGTCGACACGAAGCGCGTGATGGCCACTCGCAGCGGATCGTCCGGCATCGTCATCATATTGCGCAATACGGTGTTGTGGTCGCTATCGGGCTGCAGGTACGCGACGCGATCGCCGGCTGCGCGCAACTGCGTGACGAGCAATTGCGGTTGCGAAACCGAAACGATGCGGTCGTGCCGTCCGTGGACGACGAGGAACGGCGGCTCGTTCCCGTCGAGGTTGCGGCCGATGTCGTATTGCTTCCATTGCGCGACGTCATTGCCAAAAACGTAATGGTCGAGCCACAGATACTGGGGGTCGCTCGCCTGCAGCGCATCCAACGTGGGGTTGTACGCCGCGCCATCCACCGCGATGACTCCCGAGATGTCTTTCTTGGAGAGGCTCGCAAGGCGTAGGGCGCCTGGACTGGTAGCCGTAAAGGCCGCGAGCTCCGCACCGGCAGAGTGCCCCATGAGGAAGACACGGTCCGCCGCGTAACCTTGCGCACCGGCGGCGTCCAGGAGCCAGCGCATCGCGGCCGCCACGTCGTCCGCTTGTTGATCCACGGACGCTGCCGGCGCCAAACGGTAGTTCAGTGCGGCGAAAGCGACGCCGCGACGGGCGAAAGCGTACCCCAAGTCGCTGTATTGCGACTTGTCGCCCTTCATCCAGCCGCCCCCGTGCACGAAGACGATCAGCGGTTCGCCCTTTGAGAACCGCGGCACGTAGATATCGAGGGTCTGAAAAACGAAATCGTCGCCATAGGCGATGGTCGAGAGCGTGACTGCGCTGTCCTGGTCGGCAGAGCCGGCTTGCCCGGCGCACAAGAGGACGATTCCCAAAACGGTGCAGATAAGCAAAGCAAGCCGGGGCATAAGACTAGCATTGCCGCCGGCGCGCTAGGTCAAACCCTAGCGCGAGCGTTTTAGACTTCGAGCCCTGCGATATTTTGCAGCGAACGCTGCAAGGTGCGTTGCGCGACCCAGCCGACCACGAGCGTGCTGAAAAGGAGGCCGATTGCGACCGCCCGTTCGCCATGCAGCAGCACCCTCGCGGTCGCGAGCAGCGCCGCGCAGAAGAGCAGCACAGCGACGCCCGCGAGGAAAGGGATGACCATCCGTACGCCGCGATTGATCGCGTTGGGGTTCTCCCAATTGAATGAAGGGAACGTCGAGTCGAACACCAGGCCGCAACACACGGAACAAAGTCCCATCAGCAATGCAAAAACCACGAGCGCGAGCGTGGCCAGAGGCCCAAAGCCATAGCCGTACGCCAGCGCGGCCGCGCCCGCGATGATCACGAACGCCGTTTGGCCGAACGTGATCGCCACTTTCGCTCGCAAGATGTCGCCGGGCTGCAACGGCATGCTTTTCAGGATCCATACCGCCCCGTGCTCGAGCGAAAGCGCCGTCATTCCCGGATTCAGGCCCGCGAGCACCGCGACGAAACCGATCTGCACCATCGCGAGTTGGATGGTCAATGGCAACAAGGGCGTCTGCACGCGGTGTCCCACGAGCAAATAGCCGACGAACCCGAGCGATGTGATGTGAGAGAACCAAAGCTGCGGGGTGCGCAGCAGCACCCACAGGTCCTTGCGGAAGAGCGCAACCCAGGGCGACTCAGTCCTGAGCGGCGTCGCGTTGGCGAGGGGACCGCGGGATTGCACGGTTGCAGCTTGCGTCCAACCCTCTTCGAATGCGCGCGAAATGAACGCCAGCGCAGCCGGACAGGCGACCAGCGCTGCGAAGAGGAGCAATCCGAGCCACGCGACCGCGCGCGCTGCTTCACCGCCCGCAAATGATGCCACCACTCCGCCAACCCAAGTGCTCGGCAACCACAGCGGTGCGGCAGGCAGTTGTATCGTGGAAAGATCGCCCTTCGCTTGCGCGATGCCCGAGAAACTTGCCACCCAGAAAATCGTGGGCACTGTCGCGCCGAGCAGCCACAATACTTCCTTCGCATGGCGCGACGGCACGAAACGCAAGACCAAGATCGTCACGCAGCTGAGGACCGCGTACAGCATTGCGGGGAACACGATCACCCCAAGCAACGCCGGCGGGTAGGCCCACCACGCCGTATGCGTGCCTAAGAAAAAACCGATGACGAACGGTACCAAAAAGGTGATGACGTACACTTCGTTTTGGGCAACACCCCCGACGAACTTCGCGACCACGATGCTTGCCGTGCGCAGCGGCATGCTCAGCAACAGCCTCATGTCGGACGCGAGATAGAGATCGCCCAGCGCTTGCCCGAAGGCGATGAAAACGTCGGTGAACAGATAGACGAGGAACGCCCAAGCGGGAATGCTCGCCAACAGCTTGACGGCGTTGTCGTCGGCGAGGGTGCGCGCGCCCAGATACGATCCCAACAAGATGAAGAAGAACAGGAAAGCACCCGCGCCGAGCGCGACGACATAGAACGAACGGGCCGACCAATCGCGCCGGGCTGCCAGCGCTTTTTGACGCAAGAGCACGCCGGTGAGCCACAGCATCTCCTCGACGACGGAGCGACGGCGCCTCAAATGATGCTCGCCAAGGTTCGCTCTTCCGGCGTGCCGGTGAGGTGCAAGAAAATATCCTCGAGCGAGGCTTTGCCTTGCAAGCTGCGCAGCTCCGCCATGCTGCCCAACGCCACGATGTTGCCCTTGTCCAGAATCGCGATGCGGTCGCACAACGCCTGCGCGATTTCCATGATATGGGTGGACATGAAGATCGCACCGCCGCTCGCCGCGATTTCGCGCAGAATGCCTTTCAGGAGCTTCGCGCTGCGCGGGTCGAGGCCGACGGTCGGCTCGTCCAAAAAATATACTTTCGGCTCGTGCAGCAGCGCGGAGCACAGCATGACTTTCTGCTTCATCCCGTGCGAGAAGCTGCCGAGCAGACCGCCGGCGTCTTGCTCTAAGTCGAAGAGCTGCAACAGTTCACGGATGCGGGCCGCTTTCTTTACCGCGCCCATCTCGTACACGTCGCCGACGAAATTCAAGAACTCAAAAGCGGTGAGTTTGGCGTAAAGCTGCGGTTCATCCGGCACGTAGCCGAACACGCGCTTCGCCTGCGACGGTTGGCGCACGATGTCGAAGCCGTTCAGGCGGGCCCTCCCATTGGTCGGGCGCACCAGTCCCGTCAGCATCTTGATGGTCGTTGTTTTGCCGGCACCGTTCGGGCCGAGAAAGCCGAATATTTCGCCGGCACCGACCGAGAAAGACAGCCGGTTGACGGCAACCGTCGATCCAAAGCGCTTGCTTAGGTGATCGGCCTCGATTAGCGGAACGGACATTGATTATACTATCGGCCGGAAGCGGTGGGGCTGTCAATCGGGACGCTGCCAAGCGAAAGAGCGGCTCCCGCAGGGCGAACGGATGCCGCTCACTCTTTACTACGTTTGGGGATCAAAAAAGGTTTTGCGCGCGGGCCGGTTGCTGCAGCGCGTGGGCAAATGGGAGCCAAGTTGCCGTCTCGAAAACGTCGCTCCTATGGCCGACCGCAAGTGGGAAATACTTTCCTCAGAATACGTGTTGGAGTCGCCGTGGTACCGCTTGCGGCGGGATGCTTGCCGGCTGCCGGACGGCTCCGTCGTCGAATCGTACTACGTGCGCGAGCACGCAGGTTTTTCCGTGACTTTCGCCGTCACCCCGACCAACCACGTGGTATTCACTCGCCAATACAAGCACGGCATCGGCGATTTCGTGCTCGAACTGCCTGCGGGGATGCTTGAGTCCGGGGAAGATCCGCTGACGTGTGCCCGGCGCGAACTCGAGGAAGAGACGGGCTATGTGGCGCGCGAGTTCAGGCCCGTCGCTGAATTTGCGACTGATCCGACCAGTTCGACCGGACATCTGTACTTGTTCGTGGCACTCGGCGCCGTGCCCGAGGGGACGCCGTCACCCGAAATCACCGAAGACATCGATACGACGCTGGTACCGCTCGATCGTGTGCTCGAGCAAGTGCGACTGCGCCGCGTTCGCGCACAAAGCCAGGTCGCTTCAATTTACGCCGCGTTGGATTCGCTCGATCTGCTCCACTCGAGTGCGAAAACCGAGCCTACGCAAAGCCGCTCAGTTTGACGAACGTCCCCAGGTCGATATTGCCCCCGGAGATCACGACGACGATCGGCCCCTGGCCTGCTTTGCCGGTCAAGGCGGCGGCGAGCGGCAGTGCGCCCGCCCCCTCGGCGATAACTCGCGCGCGCTCGGCGATCATCCGCATCGCATCGCGAGTTTGCCCGAGCGAAACGACGATCGAGCCATCGACGATGTCTTTCATACGCTCCCACATCCGCGGGAAGACGCTTTTGCCACCGGCTCCGTCGACAAACGACGCCTGCCAGTCAGCGAACGTCTGGGCGGAACCGCGCGCAAACGACAACGCTACCGGCGCAGCAGTATCGGGCTCGGCACCGTAGATCTTGACGCCGGGTTTGAGCGCGCGCAGTGCGCTTGCGACCCCGGTGATCAAACCGCCGCCCCCGATAGCCGTGATGACCGCGCGGACGTCCGGCGCATCCTCGGCTATCTCGAGGCCGAGCGTGCCGTTGCCGACGATGAAATTGTGATCGTCGAAAGGGTGCACGAACGTGCCCTCGACCCCTGGAAACGAGCGTGCTTCGAGCGCTTTCCAGCACACGTCGTACGAAGCCATGATGATGGCGGCTCCGAGCCGGCGCATCCGTTCTATCTTCGCGGCGGGCGCGGTTTCGATCGCGACGACCGTGCACGGAATGCCGGCCGCTCGCGCTGCGTAGGCAACGCCTTGGCCTGCGTTGCCCGCGCTGATGGTCCACACGCCCCGCTTTTTGTCGGCGTCGCTCAGCATTGCGACCGCGTTGGCCGCACCGCGCAGTTTGAAGGCATTGATGGGTTGCAGCGTTTCGAGCTTCAGGCGGATGTCGGGAAAATCCGGCTCTATGTCGAGTCGAAATAAGGGAGTATGGGTGATGATGCCCGCAATGCGCTTGCGCGCGGCTATGATCTCGCTGAGTTCAACGCGGCGGACCGCGTCGATCATGACGCTGCCGAATAGCGCACGTCGCCGTCGACCACCGTCATGACGACCGGCACATCCTGGATCTTGTGCGCCGGCACCGCATCGAGCCGCTGCTCCAAAATCGTGAAGTCCGCGGCCATTCCTTCGGCCAGCCTTCCGGTGCGCTGTTCGTTAAACGACAGCTTGGCGGCATCGCAGGTGTAGCATCGCAGCGCTTCATCCACGCTGAGCCGTTCGCTTTCGATGTGGTGGTTGAC
>DATGHT010000317.1:0-3033 GCA_035307865.1 Candidatus Eremiobacteraceae bacterium
TCGATGCGCCAGTCGACGCTGAGCACGTCGGCGCCGCTTTGCTCCATAAGATCGAGAACGCCCGCACAGCCATTGACGAAGAGAATGACCGGCACGCGCAGCGCGCGCACTCGTTCCACGATCACGCGCTGGTACGGCAACGCGAACTGCTCGTAGGCGTCCGGCGTCAGCTCGCCCGCCCAGGTATCGAAGATTTGAATCGCCTGCGCGCCGGCGTTGACTTGGGCGACGCAATACTCGCTGATGGTGTCAGCCAACTTGGCAAGCAAGGCATGCAGCGTCGGCGGCTCCGCGTAGAGCAGCTTCTTGAGCGCCGTAAACGATTTCGATCCGCCGCCCTCGACGAGATAGCTCGCCAACGTGAATGGCGCACCCGCGAACCCAATGAGCGCGCTTTCACCGTTCAGCGCGGAGCGTAAGAGCCGGAGCGTTTCCAACACGTAGGGCGCGTCGCGTTGGGGATCCGGCACGCGCAGCGCGTCAACCGCCGCGATGTCGCGAATCGGGTGGTCGAGGTGCGGCCCCGCCTCGCCGAACGAAACCGACGCTCCCATGGCTTCAACCGGAACCAGAATGTCGCTGAAGACGATGCAGGCATCCATGCCAAAGCGCCGCAGCGGCTGGAGCGATACCTCCGCGGCCAGCGCGGGCGTTTTGCACAGCGTCAAGAAGTCGACTTTTTCGCGGACAGCCCGATATTCCGGCAGATAGCGACCTGCCTGGCGCATCATCCAGACCGGCGTGCGATCGACCGGCTGCGAGGCACACGCCGCCAAGAAACGTTGAGCGCCGTTCATAACAGTTTAGTGTAAAACGGGCAGCGGGAACTTCTCCTCGTCGAGTTTGATGCCGGCAGCCTCGCGCAAGGTGAGCGCCATGTCGGTCTTCTCCCAAGGCAGATCGAGATCTGCGCGTCCGAAGTGCCCGTAGGCGGCGACTTGCCGGTAGATGGGCCGGCGCAGCTTCAGCCGTTCGATGATGGCGCCCGGGCGCAAATCGAAATGCTTGCTGATGAGCTCGGCGATCGTCGATTCGTCGACGCGATTCGTGCCGAAGCATTCGACGTACACCGACACCGGTTTGGCGACGCCGATCGCGTAGGCGACTTGAATCTCGCAGCGATCCGCCAAGCCGGAAGCGACCACGTTCTTCGCGACGTAGCGCGCGGCGTACGCTGCCGAACGGTCGACCTTGGTGGGATCCTTGCCGGAGAACGCGCCGCCACCGTGCCGCGCCATGCCGCCATAGGTGTCGGCGATGATCTTGCGTCCGGTAAGGCCGGCATCGCCCAGCGGACCGCCGATGACGAAGCGGCCCGTCGGGTTGACGTAGATTTTCGTGTTCTTGTCGCGCAGATGGCCGTCGATCGCGGTGTCGATCACGTGGCTGATGATGTTTTCGCGGATGACGTCGGCCGGATAGCCCTCGGCATGCTGCGCTGAGACCACGATCGTATCCACCCGCACCGGCTTGAACCCGTCATACTCGACCGTGACCTGGGCCTTGCCGTCGGGACGCAAATATTCGATGACGCGATTCTTGCGCGCCGCAGCGAGCGTGCGCGTGATCCGATGCGCCAGCACGATCGGCAACGGCATGAGCTCGGTGGTCTCGCGACACGCAAAACCAAACATCATGCCCTGGTCGCCGGCTCCAAGCGCTTCCAACTGGTCTTTCGCGCTCAGCTCGCCGGCCTTCACTTCCAGCGCTTTGTCGACGCCCAGCGCGATATCGGCCGACTGCTCGTCGATCGACACGGAAATCCCGCAGGTATCGGCGTCAAAACCATACTTGGCCCGCGTATAGCCGATGTCGCGCAGCGTCTGACGTACTATGCGCGGGATGTCGACGTAACAAGACGTGCTGATCTCACCGGCGATGTGCACCTGGCCCGTGATGACGAAGGTCTCGACGGCCACGCGCCCATTGGGGTCCTGCGCCAAAATCGCATCGAGGACGGCGTCCGAGATTTGGTCGGCGACTTTGTCGGGATGGCCCTCGGTCACGCTTTCCGAGGTGAAGAGTCTTTTCACATGTGGCATGCTCATGGTTCCTTTGCGTTAGGTGCCTTCGCTCCAGGATTCGAGGTAGTGCTTTTGCTCCGGCGTCAGCGTGTCGATCTTCACCGCCAGCGTCGCGAGCTTAAGCCGCGCGATTTCTTCATCGATCTTCTGCGGCACCGGGTAAACGCCCGGTTTCATTGTAGCACGGTTGGTGAAGACATATTCGGCCGACAGCGCCTGATTGGCAAATGACATGTCCATCACAGAGGCGGGGTGGCCTTCGGCCGCCGCTAAGTTGATCAGCCGGCCTTCGCCCAGGAGGCAGATCGAGCGCCCATCCCCCAGTTGGTATTGCTCGACGAACTCGCGCGGCTTGCTCTTCTCGCCTTCGGACAGCCGTTCCAACGCTTCGATGTCGATCTCGACGTTGAAGTGCCCGCTGTTCGCGACGAGCGCGCCGTTCTTCATCACCAGGAAGTGCTCTTCGCGCAACACCTTGGTGTTGCCGGTGACGGTGATGAAGACGTCGCCGCGCGGCGCTGCTTCGCTCATCGACATGACCGCGTAGCCGTCCATGGTCGCCTCGAGCGCTTTGGTAGGATCGATTTCGGTCACGACGACTTGCGCGCCCAAACCACGCGCGCGCTGCGCGATGCCGCGGCCGCACCAGCCGTAGCCGGCCACCACCACCACCTTGCCCGCCAACAACACGTTGGTGGCGCGGATGATGCCGTCAAGCGTCGATTGTCCAGTGCCGTAGCGGTTGTCAAAAAGATGTTTGGTGAGCGCATCGTTGACCGCGATGATCGGGTAGCTCAGCACGCCTGCCTTCTCCATGCTGCGCAGCCGGATCACGCCGGTCGTCGTTTCTTCCGTGCCGCCCACCACGGACTTCAGGCGCTCGGGAAATTTTGTGATCAGCGTGGTGACGAGGTCACAGCCGTCGTCCATCGTGAACTGCGGGTCGGTCTGGATAACCGCTTCGATGTGCTGGTAATAGCGCGCGTTGTCTTCGCCCTTGACCGCATAC
>DATGHT010000318.1:0-11334 GCA_035307865.1 Candidatus Eremiobacteraceae bacterium
ACGCTGCGCGGATGCTTGCCTTGGTAACGCGCCGTCGCGTTGGAGCGTCACACTACAGCATCGTCATCTTAGTTTTCGTCCATGCTATTTTAAGGAACGTGACACACCATGTGGGGAGCAACCATATCACTCGTCTTGACAGCAGCCGCGGTATCCTACGTCGCGGGCGCCATTGCGGGCCTCGCCGTGGCAGCGGTTGGCTCAGCGCTTTTGCTAGCCGGCTCACTGTTTGCGCAACGTCGCGCGCTGTGCGCAGAGACGTCCGGCGTTTTGGAACTCGTCGCCGGCGGCGCAAAACGTCCTTTCGAATTTCCGCTGCTGCGTAAGAAAGCATCTTAAGACTTCAGCGCTCGCGTAACGCGGGATAGGCGGCGGCCGGCGCGAACTGCGCAGCAGTGCGCATCCGAGCCCTTTATGCCATCCTGTGTTTCGCGTTGCTCCTCGTGCCGGCGCCAGCCGCGGCGCAGCCTGGCGCGATGCAGCTCAGCGGCGAAAGCACGACCATCGCCGTGTATCTGCCCGGCATGCGGCCGCGCACGATCGACCTCGATGCCGCGACGCTCTTCCACACGCTCGCTTCTGATTTTTTTCTCCAAGACGACGGCACGCTCTACGTCCAAACCGGCGACATTCCCGCGATGTGGCTGCGCGATTCTTCAGCCCAGCTGTTGCCCTATCTGCGTTTTGTCGACAATTACCAGCAGCTCGACCTGGTGGCGCACGGCGTCATCGCCCGTGACGCCAAGAACATTCTGATCGACTCGTACGCCAACGCCTTCACCTCAGGCTATCGCGTGTGGGAAGAAAAATGGGAAGTGGATTCACTTGCCTATCCGGTCATGCTCATCAACACCTACTGGGAATACACGCACGATCGCATCATCTTCACGCCGCGCTTGCACTGGGCGTTCACGCACATCATCGAAAACTACGAGTGCGAGCAGCAGCATCGCACCTGCTCGCACTATCGCTCGCGCTTCTTGCGCAACCACGGCAGCGGCGCGGACTTCAACGACAGCGGTATGATCTGGGGCGCCTTCCGCCCATCCGACGATCCCGTGCGCTATCCGTTCAACCTGCCACAGCAGTTCTTTGCCGCCTGGGCGCTCAATGCGCTGGCGAGCTTGATCGAGACGGGGTACGGCGACGAAGCCCTGGCATTTCGCGCGCGTGAGCTCGCAGCGGCAGTGCTGTGGGGCGCGAACAAGTTCGGGCTCGTCTACGATTTTCGCTTTGGCTGGATCTACGCGTACGAAGTGGACGGCAAGGGAAACGTCGAGCTCATGGACGACGCGAATATGCCCGATCTGTTGTCAATGCCGTTCATGCGTTCGCTGACTCCGGACGATCCGGTGTATGCGACCACGCGGCGGTTCTCGCTCTCCGACGCCGATCCGTACTACTATCGCGGACGGTATGCCGCCGGCCTGGGCAGCCCGCACACGCCAACAGGTTGGGTCTGGCCGCTTGCGCTTGCGACCGCAGGCATCACCGCCAGCACGGTCAACGAAGTGATTGAGTCGCTGGAGCAGCTGCGCGCGATCGATGGTGAAAAGGGCTTGCTCTATGAGAGCGTCGACCCCAATCACCCCTGGCATTTCACGCGCAGTGAATTCGGGTGGGCCAATGCGATGTATGCGGACTTGGTTTTCCGCAGCGTGGCCGACTTGCACGAGGAGCCGGTGGTCACCCCGCTGATCTTCGGCCTGTTTCCACAGCAGCTTCATACGCCGCACATCACCGAGCCGATTGAGAAATGGCGCGCAGCAGCGACGATCTACAGCGCGCTCAACCGCATCTTGGCTGACTAAGTCCGGATTGGTTTGTGAGGTCAGCCTGCTTTGACCGGCAGTAACCCCAGCTCCGTGCCGACCTTTTCGAAAGCGGCGAGCGCCTTGTCCAAGTGCTCGCGCTCCAGCGCCGCGCTCATCTGGACGCGAATGCGCGCGCTGCCCTCGGGCACGACCGGGAAGCCGAAGCCGGTGACAAAGATTCCTTGGCGCAGCAACAGCTCGCTCATCTTGATCGCAAACGCGGTTTCGCCCACGATGATCGGGATGATGGCGCTTTCACCGGGCAGCGGCTTGTAGCCGAGCGCGGCCAGCTGCTCGCGAAAGTAGCGGACGTTGTCGCGCTGCTTGGCGAGCAGTTCCGGATGGGCTTCGAGTTCCTCGATGGCAGCCAGCGCACTGCACGCGACAGTCGGCGGCAAGGCGTTGGAGAACAATTGCGTGCGCGACTTTTGGATGAGCGTGTCGATCAAGTTGTTCGAACCGGCAACAAAACCGCCGGCTGCACCGCCCAAGGCCTTCCCGAGCGTGCCCGTGATGATGTCGATCTGGCCGCTCATGTTGTAGTGTTCGATCGTGCCGCGCCCGCTAGCACCCATGACGCCCGTGCCATGGCTATCATCCACGATGGTGACGCCGTTGTAGCGCCGCGCCAGGGCCGCGATCTCAGGCAGCTTCGCGAGGTCGCCTTCCATGGAAAACACGCCGTCGCTGATGATGAATTTCACCATATCTGCGGGAAGCGCGGCGAGCTTGGCTTCCAAGTCGGCCATGTCGGAGTGCTTGTAGCGCAGTCGCTGCGCCTGCGCCAGCCGGCAGCCGTCGATAATGGATGCGTGGTTGAGCTCGTCCGAGACGATCGCGGTACCGGCAACCGCGAGGGTCGGAATCAGCCCCTCGTTCGCGTTCCAGCACGAGACGTACGTCAAGGAGTTCTCCATCCCCAGAAACGTGGCGATCTTGTTCTCGAGCTGGCGGTGGATGTCGAACGTGCCGCAGATGAAGCGCACGCTCGCGGTGCCGGCTCCGTATTTGCGCAACCCTTCGATGCCGGCGGCCACCACACGGGGGTTGTCGGCGAGGCCTAAGTAGTTGTTGCTGGAGAGAACGATCGTCTCACCCGCTTCTTCCATGTTGACTTCGGCGGCCATCGGCGTCGTGAGATGGCGCAACGTCTTGTAGGTGCCGGCGCTGCGCAGGCTGTCGAGTTCGGCTTTGAGCTTTTGATCGAAAGCGCGGTTCATCTTAGCCGTCCTTATTGGTCAAATCGATGACGATCTTCACTGCCCTGCCCTCTTTGAGCAAGGTAAAGCATTCGGCGTAGCGTTCCAGCGGCAAGACATGGCTGATGATCTTGGAGAGATCGATGCGGCCCGCGGTGAGCATGGCCTGCATCTGGTACCAGGTCTCGAACATCTTGCGGCCATTGATACCCAACACGGTCAGGCCTTTGAAGATGATGTTCTCCGCCAGGTCCAAGCTGACGTTGTCGGATGGCAACCCCAGCAGTGCAGCGCGGCCCCCATTGCGTACCATACTCAATCCCTGGTTGATTGCCGCCCCACTGCCGCTCATCTCCAACAAGACATCCGCGCCGTCGCCGTTGGTGAGGGCATAGATTTTTTCGCGCAGGCCCGGCGTGCGGGCGTCGAACACTTCGTCCGCGCCGAGCGACCGCGCCAACTCGAGTTTGTGTGCGTTGAGATCGATGGCGATCACGCGGGCGGCGCCGGCCGCGCGCGCAACCGGGATCGCCATCAGACCGATCGAGCCGACGCCGGTGATCACGACGCTGCGCGCGCTGACGCCAGCAGCCATGACGGTGTGCACGGCATTTCCGAGAGGATCGAACACCGCGGCCCAGTCATCCGGCACGGCCGGATCGAGCTTCCACACGTTGTGTTCGGGGATGGCGACGTAGTCCGCAAAGCAACCGTCGCGATCGACGCCGATGATCTGCACGTGCTCGCAGATGAATTCTTGTCCGGTGCGGCACAGGAGACAAACGCCGCACGAGATGTGTCCCTCGGCAGAAACGCGGTCGCCGGCTTTGACCGCCCGCACCGCGTCGCCGGTGGCGGCGACATAGCCCATGAATTCATGGCCGACGATCAACGGCGGATGCACGCGGTGCTGCGACCATTTGTCCCAGTCCCAAATATGCGCGTCGGTGCCGCAGATGCCGGCTTTGCGGACGTTGATCAACACGTCAGTCGGTCCGACACGCGGCAACGGGACGCGCTTGAGCACCAATCCCGGTTCGGGCCGCTCTTTTACGAGCGCGCGCATGGTGGTCGGCAGGGCGCCGGTCACCGCAGCAGCGGTTCGGCTCTGGGTCTTGGTGAGCGCCACGGGCCCTCATTCTGTGGGCCGAGCGCGGAGCCTTGCGCTGCAGCAGATGAAGCGCAGGCATTTCGTGAATTGCATCACGACCAGGAGGTTCCCCGATGCAGCACGTTGCTCTCGCAGCCTTGGCAACCGCCGTGCTGGTGGCATCACAATCGCCGGCCAACGCATGCGACCAAGCGCAAGTGATGAACCCGCATTTCCTTACCATTCCGATCAATGGCAACAATTACGCTGCGATCGCGAAGTCTGCGCTCGTCCAAGCCGCTGCATTGCAGCCGTGCATCGCGCAATCGTCGGGTCATAGCAGAACCCAATATCTGCTCATGCGAGCGGTCGCGCTGAGCACCGCGGCGCAGGCGATGGACAACATGCCGGAAGCGGATCGCGCCGCCGAAGCGCGCTATTCAAAGGAAGCGATCGCGATCGCGCGGCCCATCGCCAACGACCCGAACGCCCTCGATCGCGAACGCCGCGGAGCGCAGCGCATTCTCAAGGTGAGCGGTTGGCTCAAGAAAACCGGCTAGATGGCAGCGAAGAAAAAACGCTCGGTCGCCAAGCATGTGGCTGAGGTGCGTGAGAAAATCGAACGACAGCTGCGGCGCGCAGTCCGCCCGACGCTGCCGGTCAACACGCACGCGCCGGTAAGCGAATCGCTCGTTGAAAAGCGGCGCAAGCTCGATGCCAAGCTGCGCCAGCGCAAGGACTGGGAGAACCGCTAGCCGCCGCTGCTCTTGGAAGCGCTTGCCTGGATCGCAGCAGGGCAGCGTTCGCAAGAGCCGGAATCGCGCTCGAACATTCGTTCGAACCTATCGAAACGGCGGCAATGCTCACCATCGATGAAGTCCTGGGCCGCAACGGCCTGCTCGCCAAGACCATCAGCGGTTATGAATATCGCCCGGCGCAGATCGCCATGGGCAAACTCGTCAATCGCGGTTTTCTCGAGCACGTCCACGTCATGGTGGAGGCCGGCACGGGCACAGGCAAGTCTTTCGGCTATCTCGTTCCGGCGATTTTGTCGGGCCAGCGGGTCGTCATCTCCACCGCCACCCTCGCGCTGCAGGAGCAGTTGCTCAGCAAGGATATTCCGCAGGTCCTAAACGCGCTCGATTCCCCTGCGCGCGTCGTGCAACTCAAAGGCCGCAACAACTATTTGTGCCGCGATAAGCTGGAGCAGCTGCGCGGCAGGCTTGTCCTCGCTCAGAGCAACGCCGATCGCAGCCTGTTTCGCTGGGCCGATCGCACGCTGAGCGGCGACCGCGCGGAACTCGACTTCGTGCCGCCCGATGTCTTGTGGCGCGAAGTCGATGCCGACGCCTTCGATTGCATCATGGAAGCGTGCGATTTTTTCGGGCCGGAACGCTGCCATCAAATGCGAGCGCGTGAAGCGGCGCGGCATGCCGACATCGTGGTGGTCAACCATGCGTTGTTCTTCAGCGACCTCGCGCTGGGGGGCGGCATCATTCCGCCCTACGATTATGCGGTCTTAGACGAGGCCCATCAAATCGAGGAGTGGGCGACCGCGGCGTTTGCCTCCTCGATTTCCCGCGGTGGCATCGGACGTTTGCAGCAGCGCCTCGCGCGCGCGTATATCTTCGACGAACTGCTCAACGCCGCTCTGACGGAGGCTGCCAACGACTTCTCTGCCGCGTTGGCGCTCGGCAATGGTCTGCGATCGCCGTTTCACGAAAACGCGAGCGCAGTGTCGCTCCTCGAGCCGTTGCAGCGTGCATTGTATCGGGTGGAGAACTGGGTGGCGGAAAAGTGGGCCAAGGCCTCGCGCTTTCCTCAAGCGAGCGAGGAAGCGCTCAAGCGGCGCCGCGATCTCATCATTCGCATGCTGGTAGGGTTCACGCAGACGATCGAGCGGCTCCGTCTGGGAGGCGAAGAGTGGATTTGCTGGATCGAGCGAGACGACGAACGCCGTGGCTCGTACGCCGCTCACTGCGCGCCGAGTTCGGTGAGCGGCATCCTGCGCGAACAACTCTACGAGCGCACGCGCAGTATCGTCATGACGTCGGCGACGATCTCCACCGGCGGTGATTTTTCGTACCTGCGCCGCCAGGTCGGTCTGGAAAACGCCGCGCTGGACGAGCTCGTGCTGGAATCGCCGTTTGAGTTCGCAACCCAAGCCATGCTCTATCTGCCTCCGCAACGCCTCAATCCCAAACGGCCGACGTTCATTGCAGAGGCGATTCCCATCATCGAAGACATCCTGCACGCGACCCTCGGTCGCGCGTTCGTGCTGTTCACGTCGCTGACCGTCATGCACGCTGTGGCAGGGGTCTTGGGACCGCGGCTGCCGTTCCCGTACAAGGTGCAGGGGGATTTGCCGAAAGGCGCGACCCTGCAGTGGTTCCGCAGCCAGAGCAACGCCGTGTTGTTCGCGACTGCATCGTTCTGGGAGGGGGTGGACGTCATCGGCAGCGCGCTCTCGTGCGTGATCATCGACCGGCTGCCGTTTCCGCCTCCGGACGATCCCATCATCGCGGCACGTTCGAAGCTGCTGGCGGAATCGGGCGGCGATCCGTTTCGCGCGCTCATGATTCCGGCCGCCATCACCAAGCTGAAGCAGGGCTTAGGGCGGCTGATCCGCAGCGCCAGCGACAAAGGTTTGATGTGCATTCTCGATGGACGCCTGGAGATGATGGCCTATGGGCGGGAAATTCTCGCAGCGCTGCCGCCGGCACGGCGCGTCCACGAGCTCAGCGTCGTCGCCGAGTTTCTTAGCGAACCGTCCCCGCAGCATGTGTGGTCAGCGGGCATAATGGTCCCTTAAGGCCAGCGGCAATATTCTGCTAGAAATCCTTGCCAGCCGCCATTGACCGGTAGCACCGCACCGTTCACAAACGAAGCCTGGTCGCTTGCAAGAAACGCGACCGCATCGCCCACGTCTTCCCAGCTGCCCGGTCGCATCGTCGGGTTTCGGTATTCTCGCCGTTGCATAACCGTCGCGCGATCTGCATCCTTATCTCGAATGTCGCCGACGTTGATGGCGTTGCAAGTGATTCCGTGCTGTGCCTCTTCCAAGGCGAGCGAACGCGTGAAGGCAACGATGCCGGCTTTCGCCGCGGCATATGCGCTCAAGTGGCGTGATCCGAATGCGAACTCGCTGCCCGTCATGCCGAAGGTGATGATGCGGCCGAAGCGTTGCCGGCGCATGAACGGCAGCGCCGCCTTGACGCAGAAGAACGTCGAACCCATATTGCCGTCGAGCATGTCGCGGTAGTCGTCGAGCGAGGTATCGAACGCGTCCTTCACGATCATCGGTCCGGCGCCGCACACCAACACATCCAGCTGCCCAAACGCTGCGTGCGCTGCGGTGACGAGCCGGTGAGCAGCGTCGGGCGAAGCGACGTCGGCTTCGAATGCGCGAACCACCGCGTGCGGGGCCGCGGCGCGCACCGCAGCCATCGTTTCGTCGGCGTGCGAACGTGGCCGGCGGAAATTCACCGCGACCGAATAACCGCGCACGGCAAGCGAAATGGAGACGCCGCGCATGAGGCCGGTGGCGCTGCCCGTCACCAATGCTGCGCGCGGTGCTGAGGGCGTATGATTCAACCGATGCTCCCTATGTAGCAGGCGCGCGATTTCGCCGCGCCGTTGCACTTGCGCCGGAAACGTTCTGGACAAGGGACGGCGTGACCGTCCGGCGTAAGCTCAGAATTAGCAGTCACAATGCCCGAGTGCTAACATGCCAAAAAAGCAAGCTAAAGAGCCGGGGAAAAAGCCGAAACACCGGCCTCCCTCCAAAGCGGCCGAGCCCACCTTAGACCGTCGGAAGACGTCCATTCTGGGGACGGTCGTGTATGAGTACATCGCCACCGGCGAGCCCGTCGGCTCGGCGACGCTCACGCATAAGTACAACCTTGGCATTAGCCCCGCGACCGTTCGCGCCGAGCTCGCGAGCTTGGACGGCGAAGGCTACCTCGAGCAGCCGCACACCTCGGCCGGCCGCGTGCCTTCAGACCGCGGCTACCGTTATTATGTCGATCGGCTCATGCTGCCGGAGACGCTCACCCAAGAAGAGCGCGAGCGGATCCGCAGCGAGGTGCATCGGGCCAGCCACCAGCTTGAATCGGTCGTCGATCATGCGTCGCGCGTGCTCTCAATCGTCACGCGCAACATCGCTTTCGCCATCGCGCCACGTTTGAGCAGTCAGGCGTTTCGGCACGTCGAATTGATCTGGCTCAGCGCGGGCGCCGCGCATTTCGTGCTCGTCACCAACTTGGGCGTAGCGGCTCAGGCAACCATCGAAGTGGCAGGGCCGCTGACTCCGGAAATGCTTTTGCGCGCTGCCAACAACTTCAATCAGCAGTTAGAAGGTAAGGCGCTGAGCGAGATCAGCATCGACACGCTCAACGACCTGGCGCGCGAAACGCCGATCCCAGCCGATCTCTTGCGCGCTATCGCGAGCATTCTGGCAGAGCACTCCGAAGCGGAAGTCGAGCGCCGTCTCTTCGCGGGGGGCGCGCACAATCTGCTCGATCAGCAAGAGTTCCGCGATCTACGCAAGCTGCGCGCCATCTTGGACCTGCTGGAAGACCAGCAGACCTTGTATCAGCTGCTGCGCGGCACGCTTCACTCCGAGGGTGCGAAGGTGCGGATCGGGCACGAACTGCCCACTGCCGACATGAGCGAGTGCAGCGTCGTCACTATCCCCTACAAAGTGGGCGATCGTAACGCCGGCGCCGTCGGAATTTTGGGACCGCGCCGCATGCAGTACGCGCGGCTTATCGCGCTGCTCAACTGCATGGCGGACAGTTTGAATTCGCTTTTCCAGGGAGAGTCCCCGGAAGGGGCGCGTAACTAACGTCGGATGCCAAACAAAGACTACTACGCGACGCTCGGTGTCTCGCGCAATGCCTCGGACAGCGACATCAAGCGAGCCTATCGTAACCTGGCGCGGCGCCATCATCCGGATGTCGTCGCGGAAGACGATAAGCATCAAGCCGGCGTGCGCTTCAAGGAGATAAACGAAGCCTACGCAGTGCTCTCCGACTCCAAAAAGCGCGCGCACTACGATCGCTTCGGCACCGTGGACGGGCAGATGGGCCCGAATATGGGCGGCTTCAGCGGCGAGGGCATCGGCGACATCTTCGATTTCTTCTTCGGCGCCGGGATGGGGCGTCGCGGCGGCCCGAGCCGCGGCTCGGACTTGCGCTACGACATCGAAATTCAACTGGAAGACGTGCTCAACGGGGCAGAGCGCGAGATTTCCTACGACCGCTTGGCGCCTTGCGATACGTGCAATGGCAGCGGTTCGGCCGACGGGCAGGACGCCGTATCTTGCCCCGAGTGCCGCGGAACCGGTGAGCTGCGCCACGCACGGAACACGCCGCTCGGACAGTTCGTGAGCACGGCACCGTGCGTGCGCTGCGGTGGGACCGGACGGATCGTCAAGAATCCGTGCAAAGCGTGTAGCGGTCACGGCCGGCGAGACACGCGCGTGCAGGTCAAGGTACGAATTCCGGCTGGGGCCGAGGACGGCACCCGCATCCGCCACACGGGCTTGGGCGAGGCCGGAGACCGGGGCGGTCAGAGCGGCGATTTATACGTGTATATAAATGTAGCGTCGCACGAGATTTTTCAGCGGAACGGCGCCGATCTGCATTGCGAAACGACGATTTCGTTCACCCAAGCGGCGTTGGGCGCGACGCTTGAGATCGAAGGCTTGGACGGCGAAGCGACGCTCAAACTGCCCCCGGGAACCCAGACCGGCACGACGTTCCGGGTTCCAGGTCGTGGGTTACCGCGCATGCGCGGACACGGCCGGGGTGACCTGGTGGTCGATGTGCGCGTACGCGTTCCCAAGCGCCTGACGCGCAAACAACGCGAGCTGCTCGAAGAATTCGCACGCGCAGGCGGCGATGACTCCGAGGACAAGCCTTTCTTCACGAAGATACGGGAAGCGTTCGGCAATGACTAAAGGCGGCGCACGATGGCGCCGCTTTCAGCTTGTGGTGCCCGCGCGCGAAGCGCATGCGGCAGCGGCGCTCTTGGGGGTTGGGACCGGCGCGCTGAGCGTGACGGAAACCCGCGCGGGAATCACGGCGGTGAGCGCGTACGCACCCGAAGTCTCCGCAAGCAAGACAAGCGCGCGGATCCGGCTGCTGCTCGGGCGTGCCCGGCGCCGGCACCTGTTCGACGATGCACGCTTGACGAGCGCCGTTGTCGCTGAAGAAGACTGGGCGAGCAGCTGGAAGCGATTTTACCGGCCGTTCCGTATCGCGCCCAAGCTCTACGTCGCTCCGACTTGGGCGAAACGGTTTCGCGCTCCGCGCGGCTCGCGCACGCTGCGCATCGATCCCGGGATGGCCTTTGGCACCGGCCAGCACCCGACCACGCAGCTCGCGCTCGCGCTGCTCTTGGAGCACACACGGCGGCGCGACACGGTGCTGGACATCGGCTGCGGCACGGGACTGCTCGCTCTAGCGGCTGCTCAACTCGGAGCGGTCGCCTACGCGGCTGACCCGGACCCGGTAGCAGTGCGCGTGACGCAGGCGAACTTCGCAGCGAATCATCTCAAAGCCGCCGAGATCCGGCGCGCTCGCAACGTTCCCGGTTCGTTCCCCCGCGCGCACGTGATCTGCGCGAACATCACACCGCGCGTGCTCGAAAATTGTGCGGTCGCGCTTTCTCAACATCTGCTCCGCAATGGCGTTCTCATCGCGAGCGGTTTTAGCGCGCGCAGCCGTGACGCGCTCAAAGCGGCGATGCGGGCAACCAGCCTGCGCTTAGTGACAGAGCGGAGCGCCGGTCCGTGGCTAGCTCACGTGTATCGCAAGCAATGACGCAGCCGTGAGCGCGCCGCGTTTCTTCGTAGAGGGAGAGTTGCACGCCGGCGCGCGCATTGCGCTGCGTCCGGAGGACGTTCGTCATGCTGCGCTTGTCTTGCGGCTTCAACCAGGCGATGAAGTCGTCGTGATCGCGGGCTCGCGTGCCTGGCGTGCGACGATCGCATCGATCGCCAACCAAGCGGCGACGGTCGAGGTCGTCGCCCAAAGCGATGACGGCGGCGAACTGCCGCAAGCCGTCGCCGTGCTGCAAGCGGTTCCGAAAGGCAACAAGATGGACTACGTGATCGAGAAAGTTGTCGAACTCGGCGCACAACGGATCGTACCCGTGCTCTGCGCTCGCTCCTACGCGGGCGTATCGGCGACCAAGCTCGTGCGCTGGCGGAACATCGCGCGGTCGG
>DATGHT010000319.1:0-7622 GCA_035307865.1 Candidatus Eremiobacteraceae bacterium
GGCGCCGGCGTGCTGAACGGTCTGCAGCAGCAGTACAGCGAGCAGGCCAAGCAATTGCAGAAGCAGGCCTTCACGACGTTGGATAGTTACCGTAACGCGCTGTTCAAACAAGACGCCGACCACCTGCGGCACGTGCAACAAGTGTTGGCGGCCGACGTGCAAGCCAAGGTGCGCGAGCGCGAAAACCAGCTGAGCGCGACCGAGACGAAATATCAAATCGACCTGTCGAAGCAAGACCAGAGCGAGCGCTTGAACTTGCAGGCGAAGCTGCAAAACCTGGCGCTCTCCGACAAGGAACGTGCCGACGATAGCGCTGCGCTGCGCAAGATCGACGAGCGTGAGAATACGCTCGTCAACGCCTTGAAAACGCAGGACAACGCGAGCCTTTCCGCGTTCGCGAAGAACCTGCAGAGGGATGCGGCCGCCAAATACGAGGCCGAACGCAAGAGCACGCAGGCAGCGACGCAGGCCAAGCTCGTCGCGCGCCAGCGTGAGGTGCAGACCGCCATGGGCCCGCAGATGCAAGCGCTCGGCGGCAAATTCCAGCAGCAGCTGGTCGACGTCAACAAGAAGCTCGCGGGCGACACGAAGTACCAAGCCGAGGCGCAAAAAGTGCATGCGGATATGCAATCTCGCTACGTCGCCGAAGCCAACCAAGTGGCTGCCGCCTATCATGACGCGCGCCGCGCGCTGATCCAAAAGTACAGCGCGATCGCCCACATGCAGTTTCAAGATAACGAAGCGATCGCCGCGCAGATGGACAAGCTGGCTTCCGATCGGCGCGATCTCTTTTCGAAAATCGAGGATCAGGTGCGCATCGTGGTGCAGCGGGTGGCGCAGCAAGAGGGCGTGAGCATCATCTTTCAATCCATTCGCGGCGCGGGCAGCGCGGTCGATTTAACGCAGGCCGTCATGAAAGCGGTCGCTGCGCAAGGCGCTTCGCCAACACCGGCATCCAGCTCGGGGGGAACATGAACATCGTACGTCTTTTCGGTCGCGCTCTCGGGTTGAGCGGAGTTGCTGTGGCGCTTGCACTGAGCGGTTGCGCGCACGCGCATGCCACGGTCGCGGTCGTCAACATCGCCGCCATCGAGCAGCGTTGGCCCAAGTTCATCAACTATTACCGCCAGATCCAAGCCAACTACGTCGCCATCAACGATAGCAAGATCAGCCCGGCAGAAAAACGCAAAGCCTTGCTGCAGTGGCAGCAGCAATCACAACGCTGGCAAGACGAGGTCAGCAACGACGTGCGCAACGTGGTCAAAGACATCGCGGGCCAGCAGCACTACCAGCTGGTCGTGACGCGCCAAGGCGTCGCGTACGGGGGCGACGATATCACGACCGATGTCGAGAAAGCGCTCAAGATCGACACTTCGTCGCCCGCTCCGAGCCGCTAAGCGCCGTCATGGCGCGCCCGGGCAAGCAACTCGGCGAGCTTGCGGCTGCGGCCGGCGCTAAGGTCGTCGGAGACGCGGCCGCCACGATCGATCGCGTCGCCTCGGTCGACGAGGCCGACGAGCGCGCCTTGACGTTCGCGGTCGACGAACGCTGGCTCAAGAAGGCGCTCGACTCGCGCGCGTGCGCGATCATCGTGCCGGCAACGCTGCCGCTACAGTCGGAGCGCGGCAAAACGTTCCTCGTCGTCGACGAGGTGCGTCAGGCGCTGGCGGCCATCTTGCACGTGTTCGAGCCGCCGCAGCCGCACGGCGAGTTCACGCACCCCAGTGCTGTCGTCGAAAGCAACGTGTCGCGTGGGCAAAATGTATGGATCGGCGCCGGTGTGATCGTGCGCGAAGGCGCGATCTTACGAGACGGGGTGGTATTGCTGCCGGGCAGCTACGTCGGGCGCAACGTGCTCATCGGCGCGGACAGCCTGTTGCATCCGCATGCGACCGTGTTGGATGATTGCGTACTCGGCAGCGAGTGCGTCTTGCAGGCCGGCTGCGTCATCGGCAGCGACGGCTTTGGCTTCGTGCGCGTGGGTGCGGAGCAGATAAAAATCCCACAGGTCGGCAACGTCATCGTGGGCGATCGCGTGGAGATCGGCGCCTGCACGACGATCGATCGCGCGGTGACGGATGCGACGATCATCGGCGCCGGAACAAAAATCGACAATCTCGTGCAGATAGCGCACAACGTGCGCATCGGTGAGGATTGCACGATCTGCGCGCAGGTCGGCATCGCAGGCAGCACGACGGTCGGCGATCACGTCACGATCGCAGGCCAAGCCGGCATCAATGGTCACATCCATATCGGTGACGGAACTCTCGTCTATGCGGGCGGCAAAGTCATAGCGTCGCTGCCGCCGAATTCGCGCGTGTCGGGTCACTACGCGCAGCCGCATCGCACGGACATTGAGCAGAAGGTCCTATTGCGCAAATTGCCTAAACTCTTCGAGCAAGTGCGTATGCTGATGAACGCGCTCGACGATACTCGCAAATCTCCCTAAGCGTTCGCGCTTGTGGTGAAATGGAATATCAACACACCGTAGCACGCGAAATCACGCTGGCGGGCGTCGGTTTACACACAGGCTGCAAATCAACCGTAACCATCAGTCCGGCGCCGGCGAACGCCGGCTTTTCATTTCTCGCGGCAAACGGGTCGCGCATCGCCGCCACGCCGCAGAGCGTACGCTCGACCGTGCGCTGCACCACGCTGGCGTCCGGCAACGCCGAGGTGAATACGGTCGAGCATGTCTTGGCGAGCCTGGTCGGCATGAACGTCGACAACGCGCTCATCCACGTCAGCGGCGAAGAGATCCCCATCATGGACGGCAGCGCATTGCCGTTTGCGCAGGCGATCGTCGACGCGGGGTTGGCCGAAAAACGCGTGCCGCGGCGTGTGATGAACTTGCGCTCACCGTACTGGCATCGCGACGGCGATAAACTGCTCGTGTGCATCCCCGCGGAGCATTTCAAAATAAATTTCTTCGTTGCGTTTCCGGATCCGGTAGGCAACCAGTTCCTGGAAACGCCGCCCATGACGCCGGAATATTTCTTGCGTGAGATCGCGCCCAATCGCACCTTCGGTTTTCGCGCTGAAGTCGAAGCGCTCTATTCGCAGGGGTTGGCGCTCGGCGGCTCGCTGGACAATGCGGTCGTCATCGATCACCACGATTACATGGGGCCGCTGCGCTTTCCGGATGAGATCGTGCGCCATAAGGTGCTCGACCTCATCGGGGATTTCGGCTTGCTCGGTATGTACCCGCGCTTCGAAGTCATCGCCCTCAAATCGGGTCATGCCCTGCACGTCGCCGCAGCTCGCGATCTGCGCGCGCCGCTGGCCGCGGCCGCCGTCGCACGCTAGCTCGCAAGACTAAGGAGCGCGCACGCGCCAACGAGAACGTGAGGCCCTCAGGTCTGATTCCGCTCCATCGGTTGCACGCCGGAGATAAACAGGTGTCATACGTCGACGTCCGCTCCATCATGGATATCTTGCCGCATCGCTACCCGATGCTGCTCATCGATCGCATCACCGAGCTGGATCCGCAAAAGCGCGCGGTCGGCTACAAGAACGTCACGATGAACGAACCGTTCTTCACGGGCCACTTTCCGAACAATCCAGTGATGCCCGGCGTGTTGATCATCGAGGCCATGGCGCAGCTGGGCGGCACCGCGATCTTGGAACCGAACAGCCAAGCGACGACGGTGCCTTACCTGGCGGGTGTCGACAAGGTGAAGTTCCGGCGTCCGGTCGTGCCCGGCGACAAGCTCGTCATGGAAGTCAACGTCATGTGGGTGCGCATGAACATCGGCCGGCTGCACGCTGAAGCGCGCGTCGACGATCAGCTGGTCTGCTCCGGTGAACTCGCATTTTCCATCGTTTCCGATACGCGGCTGTTTCGGCTCGACGCGTCGATCTTGCACATGTGATGCGATCCGTACCGAAACGCGAAGCCGTGCAGGCGCACGCTTCGCTCAACATCCACCCGCTTGCGGTCGTGCATCCGTCCGCGAAGCTTGGTCGTGGCGTGGAGGTCGGGCCCTACTGTCTCATCGGCGAACGCACCAAGATCGGCGATGGCACGAAGCTGCTCTCCAACGTCATCGTCAACGGCCACACCATCATCGGCAAGGAGTGCGAGATCCATCCGTTCAGCGTCATCGGCGCGTCTTCGCAGGACAAGAAATACCGGGGCGAGATCTCCTACGTGCGCATCGGCGATCGCAATGTCATTCGTGAGTTCGTCACGATCAACCGCGGCACGGGCGAAGGGACCGAGACGGTCATCGGCGATGACAATCATCTTTTGGCATACGTGCACATCGCCCATAACTGCCGCATCGGCAATCGCGTCGTGATGTCGAACCTGGCGCAGTTGGCCGGACACGTCGTCGTGGGCGACAACGCCAACATCGGCGGCATGGTGGGAGTGCATCAGTTTGCGCGCATCGGGCGCATGACGATGGTCGGCGGCATGAGCAAAGTGGTCAAAGACATTCCTCCGTTCATGCTGGTCGAAGGCAATCCGATGGCGGTCTACGGACTCAATACGGTCGGTTTGAAGCGCAACAACGTTGCGGCTGAATCGATCAGCGAGCTCAAGGAAGCGTACCGCGTGCTCTATCGCTCCAATGTAAATCTATCGACGGCACTCGAGCGCTTGCGCGATTCGCTGCGCACCTCCGAAGGCCGCGAGCTCTTGGCCTTCTTGCAGGAAGAAACCGATCGCGGCATCCTGAAGCGTTGAGATACGAACCCGCAGATATTCTTTTCATCGCGGGTGAAGCTTCCGGAGATCTTCAGGCCTCATTGCTGGCGCGCGCGCTGGCAGCGATCCGCCCGCAGCTGCGCGTCGCCGCGGTCGGCGGCGATGCGTTGGCAGCGAGCGGAGCGCACATCGTCTATCACACTCCGGAGCTCGCGAGCATCGGGCCTATCTCGGTGATTCCGTTGCTGCCGCTCCTGTATGCGTTGTACGTTGGGCTCGATCGCAACATCCGGCGCCGTCCGCCGGCGCTGCTGACGCCCGTGGATGCGGGTGGGTTCAACATTCCGCTCATCCGGCGCGTCCGCCGCCATGGGTACCGCGGGCGCATCTTGTATTACATTCCGCCGGGCGCGTGGGTGGACAATTCCCGGCAGGCGCGCGCGGTCGCGGAGTGTGCGCTGGCGCTGACGCCGTTCGCGCATCAGCGGGATTTCTATCGCAGCGTGGGCTTGCCGATCGAATATTTTGGGCATCCGCTCGTCTCGGTGATCGGTGCGCGCAGCCAGCCGCCGCGTACCGCAAAGCCATCGATCGCGCTGCTGCCGGGAAGCCGTCGCGAAGAAGTCGCGCGCCATCTGCCAACGCTGGCGCGTGCCGCAAGCGAGATCGAACGCCGTGCTGGCGCCGCTTTCACCATCGTGGCGTCGTCCGCGGCTCGCGCGCAACAGATCCGCACGATTTGGCAACGCAGCCGCGGACCGGAATCCGCCGCGATCGTGCGCCTGCCGGTGACGCAGGCGCTGCTGCCGGTGACGCAAGCCTGGGTGGCATCCGGCACCGCCGTTCTCGAGGCGGCGCTCATCGAGGTGCCGCAAGTCGCCTTTTACACGCTGTCGGCGTCGCAATATGAACTCGCGCGCCGCAAGGTTCCGGAAGCGCTGTTGCATACCATCACGCTGCCCAATCTCGTGCTGCAGCGGCGCATCGTGCCGGAGCTCTTGCAGCACGACTTCAGCGCGCAACGCCTGATCGACGAAGCGACGGCGCTGCTGCACGACGAGAGTCGCGTGCAACACCAGCTCGCTGGTTATGCCGAGCTGCGCAGCGCGCTCGGGCCGCCGGATTCGCTCCAGCGCATCGCTCAGTTCGTCTCACACTACATGGACGGCGGCCGGGAGTGAGCCGCAGCGAGCGCCGGCTGGTCGTCTACCACACTGCCGACATTCATAGCCGCCTGGGCTTCGGCGCCAAGCTCGCAGCAATGGTCGAACCCGACGCGCTGCTCGTCGACTGCGGCGACAGCCTGCGTGGTTCGTCCACGCTGTATCGCAGCCGTGAGCCGGTCATCGCCGAAATGCGGCTTGCGCCCTATCGTGCGCAGGCGGTCGGCAACCGGGAGTTTCATTACGTACACCGCTTTTTCGCGCGCCGCGCAAGCCTGCTGCCCGCCCCGCTCGTATGCTCGAACCTCATCGACCTGCGAGTCGGGGCGGCACCGTTCGTGCGCGAGCTGCGCCTGACGGTTGCGGGCGTGCGCGTGCGCCTGCTGGCGCTTTTGGTGCCGCAGTACCGGACCGGCAGCGGCTGGGAAAAAGTCTTCGGCTGGCGCTTCCTCGCGCCGGCTGCTGCGCTGCACGAGCTGCTCGCGGGCCCGAACGCCGCCGATAGCAGCGCCGACGTGACGATCGTGCTGTCGCACCTCGGACTTGCCGCCGATCGCGTCATCGCGAGCGGCTGGCCGCAATGTGCGGCGATTCTCGGCGGCCACAGCCACGATCTGCTGCTGCAACCCGAAATCGTAAACGGCGTGCCCATAGTCCATTCAGGTGCCTACGCCCGGTACGTCGGCCGCCTGACGATCACGCTTGCGCCAGGGGTTGCCCCTTCTTTTTCCTATCGCGCGCTGCCGCTGCTCGCGCCACAACCGTGAAGCCGGACATCTTGCTCGTCAGCAACGGTTACGGCGAAGCCGCGATCGCGGGTTATATAGCACACGCCATCGCCGCGCGCGCACCAGCTGCGACGGTGGAGCATTTTCCGCTGGTCGGAGCGTTTGCGCGCGAAGCCTGGCCCCCGGCGGTTGGCCCGCAACAAAGCATGCCGTCCGGCGGTTTGGTCACGAACTGGAACGTTCCGCAGTTCTTGCGCGATCTGGGCGCCGGCCTTGCGGGATTGACGGTGCGCCAATGCCGCTTTCTGTCCACGCAAAAGCAGCGCGACGTCGTCATCGCCGTCGGGGACGTCTACTGTTTGGCCTTGTGCACGATGTTCGCCCGCAGACCGGTCGTGTTCGTGGCAACGGCCAAGTCGCAGTACGTGGCGCCGCACTCGCCCCTCGAGTGCAGCATCGCACGGCGCGCAATCACGACGTTCGCCCGCGACGAGCCGACGGCGGCCGCCTTGCGGCGTGCAGGCGTGCGAGCCCGCTACGCGGGGAACGTCATGATGGATGGCCTGCAGCGCAGCGGGGCCGACTTGGGAAGCATCGCAGGCGCGTTGCACATCGGTGTGTTACCCGGAAGCCGGGGCGACGCTCCGCGCAATGCAGAACGTACGGCTTGGCGTTTGCGCGCGCTCGCGGACCTGCTCGCCCAGCGCGGCCGCGTGCTGCAGGCCTTTGTTTCCGTTGCCCCCAGCGTCGACGCTGTGGCGATAGGCGAAGCCGTGCAGCGCGCGGGGATCGAGCTCCGCGCCAGGCCCAGCGGCGTCGTCAGCGCAACCGGTAGCTTGCGCAACCTGCACGTCACACTCGTCCGCAACGCATTCGGCGACCTGGTCAACGCAGTCGAAATCGTGTTCGGACAAGCCGGTACCGCAAACGAGCAGGCTGCAGGTTTGGGGCGGCCGGTCATCGCCGCCGCGGAGCAAGGAGAACTCCCCGACCGGATGCGCTGGTATCGGATGCGCCAGAAGCGGTTGTTGGGTGACGCATTGCTCGTGTTGCCCGCAGAGCCGGCGGCGTTCGCCCAAC
>DATGHT010000320.1:0-2032 GCA_035307865.1 Candidatus Eremiobacteraceae bacterium
TACCGGGAAGCGCTGCGATGAGTGGATGGCGCGCGACGCCGCCCGCCCACACCAACGTGCGGCTTCCTAGACGCTCGCCACCGTGCAGATTCACGCCGCGCGCGTCTGCGGATTCGACGCGCGCGCCTAACCGGAACTGCACGCCACGCTTGGAGAGCGTGGCTTGCGTGATCGAGCCGAGCTTCGCGCTGAGCTCGGGCAAGAGGCGCGTTTGCAGGTCGACGATGGTGGTGCGAATATCGTCAGGGCCGAAATTCTTGTACAGCCGCGCGGCGTTGCGCATGAAGAGGTCCAGCTCCGCCGCAGTCTCCACTCCTGCAAAACCGGCTCCCACGACGACGAACGAGAGCAGCTCGCTGCGCACGCGCGCGTCTTCTTCCAGTTCGGCCTGCTCGAGCATGTTCAACGCATGGTTGCGTAAGCGCACTCCGTCTGACAGCGATTTGATCGTGAGCGCATGCTCTTCCACGCCCGGGATATTGAAAAAATTGGTGACGCTGCCCAGGGCCAGCAAGAGATAATCGTAGTCGATGCGGCGGCGCAGCGGGCCGTGCGCGATGCTTACCGTTTTGCGCGCAAAGTCGACGTGTTCGACGTCGGCTTCGAAGAACTGGATGTGCGGGCAGATGCGGCGGATGGGAGCGACGATGTGGCGAGTATCCACGCTGGATGCCGCCACTTGCGGCAGCATGCTCGTCAGCAGGAAGAAGTTTTCGCGATTGACCAGCGTCACTTCAATGTCGCTGCGCTTGCGCAAATGCGACTGCAAGCGCAGCGCGGCGTAGATACCGCCGAAACCGCCTCCCAGGATGACGACACGTCGCATTGCAGGCGACTTCGGCGCGCCACGGTAATTACCCGGCGTTAGCATTGCGGAGGCGAACATGACAGTGTTGCGTTACGTCTCTCTCGGGGCGGCCGTGCTTTTGGTTTTGTCCGTCCCCGCCTCCCATGACGCTCGCGTGCGCGCCGATGCGTACACCGCGTTGCCGAACGGCTGGCGCATCACACCCGCCGGCAGCACCACAGCCCTCGGCACCCTGCCCCTGCACATGGTCGAGGATCCCAGCGGTCACTGGCTTGCCGTCACGAACGGCGGGTATGGCGATTTGTCGCTGTCGATCATCGAAGAAGCCTCCGGCCGCATGGTCGCGAGCGCACCGTTAGCGCAAGCGTTCTATGGTCTCGCCTTCAGCCGCGACGGCCGCAGCGTCTTCGTCTCCACCGCCGACAACGATTCCGTGCGGCGCTTCTCATTCGATCCGCGCAGCGGAGCGCTGACGCTGGCGGGCGATATTTCACTCGGTCACGGGGCCTTATGGATCGCCGGGCTTGCCATCGCGAGCGACGGACGCACGGGCTTCGCCGCCGCCAATGGCGTGGATACGCTGATCTCGTTCGACGCCGACAGCGGCGTCACGCGCTGGGCCGCGAAAGTCGGCTCGCAGCCGTATGCGGTTGCGCTCTCCAAGGATGAAAAAACCGTGTACGTCACGGACTGGGCCGGCGGCTCTGTGACCCTTGTCGACGCCGGCTCGGGCGCAGTACGGCGCACGCTCCCGCTGTGCGCGCATCCCAACGCGGAACTGCTGTCGGCCGACGGCAAGACGCTCTACGTGGCGTGTGCGAACGACGACCGCGTGGCGCTCGTCGATACCGCCTTGAACACCGTCCGCGCAACGATCGACGTGGCGATCTACCCGCATAGCTTGCCGGGGGCTTTGCCCAACGGCCTCGCGCTCTCGGGCGACGGCAAGACATTGTTCGTCGCCGACGCAGGCGAGAATGCGGTCGCCGCAGTCGACCTGAGCGTTTCAAGCCCGAGCGTTTTTGGCGCCGTTCCTGCGGGGTGGTATCCGACCGACGTGGCTGTCACCGCGAGCGGCACGACGATGTTCGTGCTCGACGGCAAGGGCTTATCGGGGCACGCGAACCCGGCGTTCGCTCATAGCGACGCCCCGCCGCCCGGCACCCCGGTGGATGAGCGTTACTACGTCGCGCGGCTCGCCAGCGGTGATGTTGAATCGCTCCC